>NZ_JBAHZB010000009.1:0-62822 GCF_036697315.1 Alteromonas sp. 14N.309.X.WAT.G.H12 | reverse complement strand
GCACACCCCCACTTTTCCGGTTAAACGACCATAGGTTGCGGCCATAAAGCCAGCGCCCTGTTCATGGCGGGTCAAAATCAGTTTAATCGAGGAGGTTCGTAAAGACTCAAGGAGATCGAGGTTTTCTTCGCCGGGGATCCCGAAAATGTATTCAACACCTTCGGCTTCAAGGGCTTTGACAAAGAGATCTGACGCTTTCATTAATCGTTGCACTCCGTAAACTTGCATTTCTCCCGCGTAACTTGCGCTAAAGAAATAGGTGTCGAGTACTAGGTGCTACGGGTAAAAAGGGAAAAGCGTTTACTGGAATGGGTATTTTGAGACGGGCAACGGTCTAATCAGATAACTGGTCACCCCATTGCTTTAGTTTTTCAGCGGTGCGTTTATCCACCGCAGCTTTATTATTGCTAATCCACCACCTTTCCATAATGCGCACATTTTTTTGGTTCGATTTATAGAAAAAGTCGGCAATATCGCCAATTAGCGGAATAAAGCCAATGGCAAAATCCAACACCGTATTTCTTACCATAGCCCAGAGCAGCGCTTTGGGCATTCCCAATGACTTGCCCAACATGATAATTCTAAACCCGGCGACTAACATCAGTGCATCACCGGCACCGGGAAGCAAACCCACAATCGCATCTAAGCCAATACGAAAAGGAATAAAGGGCAGCTTTACAGCGGTATCCAGTAAATGGGCCCATTTCTGCGCTTTTCTAAGTGCGATGGGCGCCTTCGCGCTCTGGGTAGTCATATTATTGCTCAGCGCCTTTGGCTATCGCCAAGGTTTCACGAAGGGCATTATCGGCGCTCATAGCCAGATCCCAACCGTGCAATTGGCTATTGATAAGATCAAACAGCATGTCGATATGCACTGGTTGATCATTTAAAGCAGGAATATACTCAAACTTTTCTCCCCCCCCTTGCATAAAATAATCTCGGTTTTCTTCGCCGATTTCTTCAATGGTTTCCAGGCAATCGGCGGAAAACCCCGGACACATCACCTGTACGGATTTCACCCCTTTAGCCGGTAATGCTTTCATGGTGGCATCGGTGTAAGGTTGTAACCATTCTTCACGTCCAAACCGAGACTGAAAAGTCGTCATAAACTGGTCAGGTTGTAAGTTAAGCGCATCAGCCAATAAGCGTGAGGTTTTTTGACACTCACAATAATAAGGGTCGCCCAATGTTAAATAGCGCTTAGGGATACCATGATAGGACATCAATAATAAATCAGCTTGGCCGTGTGCCTGCCAATGTGCGCGAACACTGCTTGCCAATGCCTCAATATAATCCGGGTTATCGTGGTAATGAGTCACAAAACGTAATTCGGGCATCCATCGCCGCTGGGTAAAATCTGCGGCTATTGCGTCAAAGGTAGAAGCGGTGGTGGCGGCACAATACTGTGGATACAAGGGCAAAACCACCAGTTTGCGTACACCTTGGGCAAGCATATTGTCCAATACTGTTGAAATAGCTGGCTTTCCGTAACGCATGGCAAAATCCACCACCACATTCTCGCCATATTTATCTCGACAGCGACTGGCAAGGGCAGCTTGTTGCTTTTTGGTGATCGCCATCAGTGGAGAGCCCTCCTCTGTCCATACGCTGGCATAGGCTTGTGCAGAGCGTTTTGGGCGAATATTTAAGATCACACCATTGAGGATCATCCACCAAAGTAGGCGAGGCACTTCTACCACTCTAGGATCGGAAAGAAATTCCTTTAGGTAGGTTTTCAGTGCCGCTTTTGTCGGCGCTTCCGGCGTACCCAAATTAGTGATCAATACACCCACTCGATCGCCCTGCTTATGGGAAAAGTCCGCCGTATTTTTATATTTCATGGGGTATGAACCTATACGTAAATATGTAAGATGTGGTTATTATACTAATTAGATCACCGTTTTGATCGCAGTAAAACAAGTAATTACTCGATTGTAAGGTTTTGATAAACCGATACACCCAGCTAATACTACAAAAACGCCGGCTACACTGCCGACGTTGATATTAAGGTTGATAATAGGTTTCTGCGCCCGGGCCTACGGGCATACCTAATAAAAACACCCAAACGAAAAACAACAGGGTCCAGCCCACAATAAATACCATGGAGTAAGGCAACATCATGGCGATCAAGGTCCCTAATCCCACATCTTTGCGGTAACGGGCGGCCATTGCCAAGATAAGCCCAAAATAACTCATCATCGGCGAAATCACGTTAGTTACAGAATCGCCGATACGGTAAGCCGCCTGAATCACTTCAGGGGCATAGCCTAATAACATGAGCATGGGGACAAATATAGGCGCGGTGACGGCCCATTGCGCTGATGCACTGCCCAAGGACAAGTTCACCAGTCCACACATAAGTATGAAGAGTATGAACACCGAAGGCCCATCCAGTCCAGCTGCTTGTAATAGTGCGGCGCCTTTAACTGCCAAGAAGGTACCCAAATTCGTCCATTTAAAAAAGGCCACAAATTGGGCGGCGAAAAAGACAAGGGTAATATAAAGCCCCATAGCACTCATGCTTTTAGACATGGCGTTAATGATGTCTTTGTCGTTTTTCATTGTGCCCACAACTTTGCCATAGACAAAGCCTGGGATGGCAAACGTGATAAAAATGAACGCAACAATGCCTTTTAAGAAAGGCGAGCCGGTCACCCCACCGGTTTGAGGGTTTCGTAAAGGGCCATTTTCCGGCACGATGGTAAGCGCCAAGATGCCGCACACCACCACAAAGGCAAGCCCCGCCAACATCAACCCCTTGCGTTCAAGTGCTGTAGGCGCGGACATGGATTGTTGTTCTAGGGATACGGACGCATCATTATTGTTGTATGTGCCTAACCTGGGTTCCACGATTTTATCTGTCACCAAGGTACCCATCACGGCAATGAGAAACGTACTGATGAACATAAAGTACCAGTTTACTTCCGGCCCAACCCGGTACGCCGGATCAATCATATGGGCCGCGGCTTCAGTAATGCCAGAAAGTAGCGGGTCCACGGTGCCTAATAATAAGTTGGCGCTATACCCTGCCGATACACCAGCAAATGCCGCGGCTAACCCAGCTAAGGGGTGGCGTCCCAATGAATGGAAAATCATTGCAGCAAGGGGAATAAGCACCACATAGCCGAGCTCGGATGCCGTATTCGACAAAATTCCCGCAAAGACAATGGCAAAGGTAACCACCCGCTTCGGTGCCCCCATTACCAGGCCTCGCATAAGGGCGGATAACATACCGGAATGCTCCGCCACCGACACGCCAAGTAACGCAACCAGTACCGTACCCAGCGGCGCAAAACCAGTGAAATTCGTTACCAAGCCGGTGACAATTCGCTGTAGCCCATCGGCATTCATCAAGGAAATGACTTCTATCATGCCATCCACTTCCCGGCCTTTCGCCCCTTCAGGTCGCGGATCAGCAACGGCAACATCAAAGAAGCCAAGCAGACCACTGAGAAGAACAATAAACACGGATAAAAGTGCAAATAGAGTAATAGGGTGTGGTAGCAGATTACCTAGCCATTCCACGGTGGCTAAAAATCGCGCAAACCATCCCGAGGATGCCTGAGCCTGTGACGGCGGCACGTTCGATTGATTGGATCCCACTGAAAAACCTCTGTCGTTTTTTTAGTAATAATGACGATAAAACCCGTCGTTATTTTATTTTGTAATAAGCGAAAGAGAGTATAGCGGATAAACAGAATATTGGCAGTAATGTCTATAAAACCAATCACTCACACGAAAATTGCGTTGAAATGATTACAGGCATAAAAAAGCCCGCGAATTAAGCGGGCTTTTGAGGATAGTTCTTTTATAAAATCATTTAGTTTTTGAAGTATTCAGATACTTAAAGAAATCACTATCTGGTGCTAACACCATAATATCGTTATTGCCGTTAAAGCTTTTACGGTACGCATCCATACTTCTTAAGAAGCTATAGAATTCCGGGTTTTTCGAATACGTATTGGCATAAATTTGTGCCGCTAACGCATCCCCTTCACCGCGAACCTGCCGGGCATTTCGCTCGGCGTCTGCCACCATAACCGTTACTTTAGCATCAATATCTGCACGAATGACTTCGGCTTGCTCTTGACCTTCAGAACGGTGCTCTCTTGCTACAGCAGCACGTTCAGCACGCATACGTTGGAAGATTGCATTGCTGACTTCATCCGGTAAATTAATTTGCTTAACCCGTACGTCAACAATTTCAATGCCCAATTCATTTGAAGATTCGCTAGCTTGCTCCATTGCTTGATTCATCAAAGCAGAACGCTCACCTGAAACGATTTGAGAAATCGTGCGTGTACCAAATTCAGAACGTAATCCGTTATTCACTTTCTGCTTAAGTAACGCCTCGGCTTGCAATTTATTCCCGCCTTGGGTGGCCAGGTAATATTTTGCAAAGTCGTTAATTCTCCACTTAACGTAAGAATCGACGATCAAATCTTTCTTTTCTGACGTCACAAAACGATCTGGCGCATCATCCAAGGTTTGGATCCGTGCATCTAGACGGCGCACCGTATCAATGAACGGCAATTTAAAGTGCAGACCCGGTTCAAACACGCGGGTGTCACCGGTAGCGTCATCACGTTGCACTTTACCAAACTGAATAACAATGGCTTTTTCGCCTTCCGAAACCACAAACAAAGAACCGGATAACAACATGCCAAAAATAACAACAACAGCTATGACTAAATTTTTCATATGCTAATTCCCCCCGTTCTGAAAGCGACTGTCACGGGTACCTGAGGTGGTAGACGAGTTTCGCGATGAGTCATTTGTCGTAGACATAGGCGCACTTTGGTAAGTTGCGTTATTCCTTCCTTGAGACGATGAACTGTTGGCTTTTTGCTCCATCATTTTGTCCAGCGGCAGATACATCATATTGTTACCACTTTTGCTATCGACCAGAACCTTACTGGTACTGCCAAGCACGGCTTCCATGGTTTCCAGATAGATACGTTCACGGGTTACCTCTGGGGCCGCTTCGTATTGAGGCAGTAATTCAGAGAAACGGGCAACTTCACCCTGGGCTTCCAATATAACCTGTTCTTTATACGCCTGAGCTTCTTCGTTCATTCGATTAACTTGTCCACGAGCGCGAGGTTCAATTTCCCGGGCGTAGGCTTCGGCTTCACGAATAAAGCGTTGCTCATCTTCCTGTGCGGAAATGGCATCATCGAATGCATCTTTAACTTCTTCAGGAGGTCTTGCATCACGGAAGTTCATATCGGTGATAACCACACCCAAATCGTAGGGTTCAATAATCGACTGCAATTCTTCCCAAACCCGCTGACGTGTTACTTCACGGCCATCGGTGAGCACATCATCCATTTGCGAATGACCAACCACATAACGGATTGCACTATCAAGCGCCTGGCTAAGACTCAGTTCTGGGCTGGTTACCGCAAACGTCCAGCGATAAGGGTCAATAACCCGAAATTGCATTTCCATTTGTACACGCACAACGTTTTCATCTTCTGTGAGCATAGAGCCGCTAGAAGCTTGATCACGAATTGAGGTGACATCCACGGGAATGACCGTATCCACAAACGTTGGCTTCCAACGCAGACCTGGTTCAACCTGTTTGTAGTATTCGCCAAAGCGCAGTACTACGCCCCGCTCTGATTCGCGAATGGTGTAAAAACCACTAACAACCCACACCACAACCAGTAATGCAACGATAACGCCAGCCCCCCACGTGCCCAGGCTTTTGCCGGAACCGCCGCTACCGCCGCCCATCTTTCCAAATTTACCAAACAGGTTTTTGAACATGTCGTCCAAATCCGGGGGTCCCTGATCGCGGCCACCGCGATTTTTCCAAGGATCATTATTTTTGCCACCCGGCTCATTCCAAGCCATGCTGTTACTCCATAAGTGGTTATAAAGCTAATTGAATTTCTCGTACCGCCAAAAATAAGCTAATGACGAACGACGTAACCGGATATTCCGCTATCCAGGCGCTTCTCTAGACGATTCCAGTCGGCGGTGGGCATTGTAACATCAACCACCCAGTCGCCCTCTGAATCGTACGCTTCACTGGCAATACAGTTTAGTTCGTATAACACTCCGCGCAATTTACTTTGTGCCGGAGGGATCCTCAAGGTATAACTTACCATGCTTTTGCCTAAACATTCAGTGAGGGCTTCACTCAGTAAATCAAGCCCTTCTCCCGAATGAGCGGAAAGCCACACTCGTGTTGGTATACCTTCTTCATTGCGTTCAATACGAGGCGAAACGTCATCAAGTTTATCAATCTTGTTACAGATTATTAATTGTTGAATCTCATCTGCCTCAATTTCTTCTAAAACCGCATTGACCTCGTCCATGGTCTCACGATAGTTTGACGCCGCAATATCTACAACATGAAGCAATAGATCCGCTTCCTGAGTTTCTTGCAGTGTCGCTTTAAAAGCGGCAACTAAATCATGGGGAAGATGGCGAATAAAACCAACGGTATCGGCAAGTATGGCCGGCCCCACATCCCGCAACTCGACTTTTCGGAGCGTAGGGTCCAGTGTAGCAAACAGCTGATCCGCCGCATACACATGGGCATCGGTAATCGCATTAAAGAGAGTAGATTTACCGGCATTGGTGTAACCCACCAAAGAAACCGTTGGAATTTCTGCGCGTTTACGGGAGCGTCGGCCTTGCTCGCGCTGTTTTTGCACTTTTTCCAATCGACGTAAAATGGATTTAATTCTGCCTCTGAGCAACCGTCGGTCAGTTTCCAACTGCGTTTCACCTGGCCCACGTAAACCTATCCCACCTTTTTGACGTTCAAGGTGAGTCCAACCACGAATAAGACGGGTAGAAATGTGGCGTAATTGGGCGAGTTCGACCTGAAGTTTACCTTCGTGGGTACGCGCACGCTGCGCGAAGATATCAAGAATAAGACCCGTACGATCTAACACCCGACATTTGCACACGGCTTCAAGGTTTCGCTCTTGGGAAGGAGATAGCGCATGATTAAAAATCACTACATTTGCATCATGCGCCTTCACAGAGGCAGCAATTTCTTCCGCTTTACCAGAACCTACAAAATACTTGGCATGAGGCGCGCTGCGCGATGTTGTAAGTACATCTACCGCATTAACCCCAGCAGAAGAGACGAGCAATTCTAGCTCAGCCAGATCCTCTTTGCTGCTTTCATCAGCAAAATTTATATGAACAAGAATAGCCTGTTCACCGGCTTCATAACGGTCAAACAAGCAGTATACCTTTTAAATTATTCACTTTTAGTATTTTCAGAATCCCCTTGGGTTGCACTGGGCATTGTAATCGCACGTGAGGGTACGACCGTCGAAATAGCATGTTTATATACCATTTGACTGACTGTGTTTTTAAGCAGAATAACGAACTGATCGAACGATTCTACTTGTCCCTGAAGTTTTATACCATTTACCAGGTAAATGGACACTGGAATGCGCTCTTTGCGTAACGCATTCAAAAATGGGTCTTGTAGTGACTGCCCTTTAGCCATTTGAAATCCTTAGTTTTTATTATCTTCATGGCAAACCAAATGGATTGCCACCGCGCTTACTTAATGTATACCACACTCCAACAACTAAAGCGTGATTTTTGATAAAATTTTCACCAAATTATCGTCTGCAAAGGTATCGAGCCACTGTACCGAGGGCCACCCTCTTAACCACGTCAGCTGGCGTTTTGCCAGTTGACGAGTAGCAATGATACCTTTCTCTTGCATCTGTGCATAGCTGATTTGTCCCTTAAGATACTGCCAAACTTGACGATATCCTACAGAACGAATAGCCGGAAGATCTTCATGTAGATCACTACGAGCACACAATTTTTCAACTTCTTCCACAAAACCGTTTTGTAACATGAGCTCAAAACGCTGAGCAATGCGCTCATGTAAAACGGCTCTATCCTCAGGTGCAATCGCAAATTGTACAATGGGAAAAGGGCATGGTTCGCCTTTTTCCCCTTGCCAGGAGGTAAGATTGCGCCCTGTGGAACGATAAACTTCCAACGCACGGGTGATGCGCTGGGGATCGTTGGGATGGATGCGGGCCGCACTCACAGGGTCAACCGCCTTTAGTTGCCCGTGCATTTCATTCCATCCAAGGCGTGCTGCCTCAGCATTAATCGACGCCCGAATTACTTCATCCGACTTAGGTAAGGGCGAAATTCCATTAATCAAGGCATTAAAGTACATCATCGTACCACCTACCAGAAGAGGCAGCTTGTTACGACCTTGAATTTCTGCGACTAATTTCACCACATCGTTACGAAATTCTGCCACCGAATAAGTATCAGCCGGATCACGAATATCAATGAGCCAATGCGGCACAGCCTGCATTTCAGCGGCAGTGGGTTTCGCCGTACCAATATCCATACCGCGGTAAATTAATGCCGAATCCACACTGATGATTTCACAGGGAACTTTACTGGCCAATGCCAGTGCCAGCCCCGTTTTGCCAGAAGCGGTGGGGCCCATAATACTAATAACCGGTAAATTACGTCTACTCATGATACGGGCCAACGACTTATCATTTCATCCACACTCTGCCTATAGCCATGTTTTTCCAACACCGCTATCTGCTCAGACAAGGGTTGTTCGTCTAGATCGTGCCAAACTGCTGTTGTGATATCCGAGGGAAGTTTATCGCCAGATTTCAATTGCACGGACTCTAACATACCTTCAAGGCATGGCTGGCCTGATGAGAGCATGTCTGGGAACCATTTTACCCACGGAAAATGCCGACACCCCGCGGGCACCTGCCTAAGTAACACCTTGCCTGCCACTTTATCAACACAAAACCGGTTTTCGTTTAGCACGCCCAACGCCTCTTCATTGATATCCTTTGCTGCGATAGAAACAGGCATCAGCAACGGCTGGGAGGTCTCGCCTCGTTTTACCGTTTTCACTATCCAATGAGTAAGTATAGACGCCATAGTTAAAAGCCAACAATCGTTCTTGTGGGTGTAAACGCGTGCCTCTTCTGTTAGCTGCAAAAACGACAACCCAAGCACGGATACTAAACTATCATCACGGGGCGTCATCAGCTGACTATATTGCTCATTCACATTACGTTTCTGTGAAGACGAAAAATGGGGTCTCGCCGCTCGAGTTTGTCCACCAAAGGTCGTCCTATTCGGACTATCCAAGGTTTTGTCTGGCGCAATTGGGGCCAGAGGTCGAATATAATCGTGCGTTGGGCCAGGCTCATTATCGCCGGTAGGCGTGTTGCCGTCAGACAGTGCGTCCGTTGCCGTTTTGCATATAAAATCATGCACTAGGCGGCTTTGTTGGAAACGTACTTCATGCTTGGCCGGATGCACATTGACATCCACCTCTTTTGGATCTACCTCGACATACATTACAAAAGAGGGTTGTTCCACCACCCCCCAAACACTCTCGTAAGCTTGGCGAATAGCATGCAATATCAACTTATCCCGCATTGCCCGTCCGTTCACAAAGCTAAATTGACAATCGGTACTGCTGCGCAAAACCCGCTCATTTCCAAGCCATGCCTTAATGCGCATATCCAGATGCGTGGTATCCACAAAGGTCGCATTGGTCAAGAATTTTTGTCCCATCACAGCGGCAATGCGTTGCGTTAACGCATCCGTTGATGCCACCGGGTAACGTTTGGTCACCTTCCCATTGTGCTTTAGCTGGAAAGCAACATGAGGATGGCTCAGTGCAATACGCCTGACCACATCTTCAATGTGCTGATATTCGGTTTTTTCTGTACGTAAGAACTTTCTGCGCGCCGGTGTATTGTAAAAAAGATCTGCCACATCAATGGTGGTGCCGGCAGGATGCGCAGCGGGATGGATTTGTACTTCCATACTGCGCCCTTCACAATGGGCCTGCCAAGCTTGTTGTTGTTCCACGGGTTTCGACGTCAGTTTCAAACGACTGACAGAACTAATACTGGCCAGCGCCTCGCCACGAAATCCCAATGACATGATTTGCTCTAAATCATCAAGGGTAGAAATTTTACTGGTGGCATGACGACTGAGTGCCAGCGTCAATTCATCTTTGCTAATACCGCAACCGTTGTCTCGTATTCTAAGACGTTTGTGACCGCCTTTTTCAACCTCAAGTTCAATTTTTGTTGCCCCGGCATCCAAACTATTTTCCATCAGTTCTTTGACCACGGAGGCGGGCCGTTCGACCACTTCGCCGGCAGCAATCTGATTCGCCAATTGTGGAGGGAGTAGTTGAATTGGCAATTGAAATCCTGCCTTACGGTTTACAGATTAAGTTCTGGGGATGGTCAGCACCTGACCAATACGTACGGTATCGCTGTGTAAATTATTAACAGCCTTTAAACTACTGATTTTGACATTGTAACGTTGCGCCAGCAAGGATAAAGACTCCCCACTACGTACTTTATGGGTGCGATTGTTCATTTTCTGGCTTGCCCATAACGTGCCATCTGGGGGCACTTGGCGAAAATACGATTTAATCGCCGAAAACATGGAGCTGGCCAGTTTTTTGCGATATGTGCTCCAATTAAGATTTTTCTCTTCCTGGGGGTTACTGATAAACCCGGTTTCAACCAAAATAGAAGGAATGTCCGGCGCTGTTAGTACCGCTAAACTCGCTGCTTGGGGGGAACTTTTATGCATCTGAGTTACCGACTTCATTTCGCTGATAACTTTACGGCTAAGATCGTAACTGGTGGACATGGAGTGATCCATAGACAATCCCAGTATGGTTTCCGCTAAGTAGCGTTCACTGGCATTATCGGAAATCACCTCTGCGGCACCGCCGAGCAATTCAGAATGACGCTCTGACCGCTCCAACCAACGTCCTAATTCAGTATCAGCCCGACGCATGGACAAGACCCACACCGAACCACCACGGGGGCCTGGGGCGGTAAAGGCATCGGCGTGAATGGATATCAGCAAATCAGCTTTACTCTTACGGGCTATTTCCGGTCTTTTATTCAAAGCAACATAGTAATCGCCGTTACGCGTCATCACGGCCCGCATACCCGGCTCGTCATTGACCAGTTTTTCCAGGTATTTGGCAATACTTAAGGTAATGTGTTTTTCATAGGTCCCTGCTCGGCCGATAGAGCCTGGATCATTCCCGCCATGGCCAGCATCAATGGCAACAATAATGTCTCGATCCCGGGTATTATTATCAGCATTAAGAACAACAGAAGGAGCCACGGAAGCAGGCGGAGGATTGGGATCCTGTAAATCAATCACCAGACGATGGCCATAAGCGCCGTCCGGCTCAACCGGGAATAATGTCGGCGTAGCTTTACGCGCCATTTCAATAACAATACGCGCCGATTGTGGATTTTTAGGCGTGGAATAACGTACTTTTTTAACCAGGCTACCGGATATATTGGCTTGGGATAAATTGCTCTTTCTACTGGTATCAGCCAGATCGATGACTAATCGATTTGGGTTTTCCAGGGTAAAATAGGTAAATACCGGCTTTTCACTGACTTCCAATACCACACGCGTTTTATTCCCAGAAGGCGCAGCTCTTACCCCGCTTATTTGGTTTTGAGACCAAACAGGCAAAGCTAAACTCCAGACACATATTGTGAGGATGAAAATGCGCAACATTATTAACCCTAAAACCTGCTTTTAATCGCTGTTATTATATTATTCTCCGCCTTATGTACCCATTGATGTAGACAATTGCGTCAGCACACCTGCGCCCTTGGGTGTTTTAGCGGCGATCATTATTTTTCTACTATTATCGTGAACATTGATACTAATCACTAAATCAGCGGCTGCCAAGTATTCCGCCCCTTTTTGCGGCCACTCCACCAAACAAATTGTACTCTCAGCAAAATAGTCCCGAATTCCCATAAATTCCAGCTCTTCCGGATCCGCTAATCGATATAAGTCAAAATGAAATACCGTCACGCCGTCGAGCTCATAGGGTTCCACCAGCGTATAAGTAGGACTTTTCACCTTACCCTGATGCCCCAATTGCTGGATAAAATACCGGCTAAAGGTGGTTTTACCCGCGCCAAGATCGCCTTTTAAATAGATTACAATCCCTGCGGGTAAGGCTTTTTCACACACTTGTGCCAGTTTAACCGCCACAGACTGGGTCTCTTCCAGTTCAGGCGTGTCATAAATTAACGTATGGTCCGACATGCACTCTCTACTTCACATAGATAAAAAATCACTGGTTAATCAACGCACGTACAGCGTCATATAAATCGCTGGCTATCATACCACGTTGACCATACAACCCCGCAATTTCATCGCCGGCTTTCGCGTGTATCGTAACGCCATATTTGGCCGCCATATCTCGTGCTAAGCCTTGGGCCAGTAATGCCCCTAAAATCCCACTTAGCACATCTCCACTGCCAGCCGTCGCCATGCCCGGGTTACCATGTTTACATACCCAAGTAGACCATTCGTTATCGATAATGGTTCCAGCGCCTTTTAACACACAGGTGGCGTGATAACGCTGGGCACACTGTCGCGCATAATTAAATCGTTCGGTTTCCACATCATCGATAGTAACGCCAAGCAATCGCGCTGCTTCGCCTGCGTGGGGCGTTAAAATACAATCACTGATGGTGTATGCCGTCGCTTGACGACAAAGAATGTTTAATGCATCCGCATCAATGACTACCGCCTTGCTTGTTGATTGGCAATGCTTCATCACAGTGGTAAATACTGACTCTGCCCATTCGTCCTGCCCTAAACCCGGACCAATAACCACACAGGTTGCCCACTCAAGGGCGGCTTCCAGCTCGTCAGCACTCACCATCAGTTCCGGGCGTCCGGCACTTACTTGCACAATGGAGGCTTCGTGGGTAAAAACCCTCACCATCCCCGCGCCGCTGCGCAGTGCCGCCTCACCACTCAGGCGGATTGCCCCAGCAGTGCCCTTGTTACCGCCAACACACAGTAAACGCCCATAGGTGCCTTTATGACTGTGCACATCTCTTGGACCGAGGCCACGAAATTGTTCAATATCAAGCAGCGTTGCCGAAGACCGCGCCAAACCAGCAAACGCTTTGCCTATTCCCAGATCATCAAAAACCAATTTCCCACATGACTGCTTACCCGCACCTGTGGTCAGACCCGGCTTAATGCCGACAAAGGTAACTGTCACATCGGCCTGGACGCAGCGCCCCAGAGACTGACCGGTATTCGCGTCCAACCCTGACGGCACATCAATACTGACAACAGGGATACTATGGGCATTAAGTGCATCGATAATATCGGCAAATTCATTGCGTATATAACTGGTGATCCCCGTGCCTAACATGGCATCTACCACTAAACCGGCCTTATCTAGCAGCGCCGGATCAAAATGCCTGATACTACCGCCGGACTCTCGCCACTGGGCTTGGGCCTTACCCGCATCACCCTTTAATACACGGTCAGGCTCTACCGCACACACCCAAACCTGCTTACCTGCTTGCTTCGCTTTTAAAGCGGCGATATATCCGTCGCCAGCGTTATTTCCCTGGCCAACAATTACCAAATAGATATCGGTATTAGGCAGTAAATTCTGGCATTGTCTAAACACAGCGTCACCTGCTCGCTGCATTAAGGTGTACATATCGCACCCGCTTTGTTCGGCGGCTGCACCTTCATTTTCTCTAACCTGTTCGGCGCGAAAGAGTTTGTGTGCTAAGCTTGTTGCGAGTTTAGTATCTAGCATGGTTTCGTGTCCGCGTTGCAATCAATTGATCTTATAAAGTTAGCAAACGATATCAAGGCTTGGGGCCGTGCGCTAGGGTTTCAGCACGTCGGCATCAGTGATATTGATCTAGCTTCCCATGAAAAGCACCTATCCCAATGGCTGGAAAAAGGCTATCACGGGGATATGACGTACATGGAATCCCATGGCATGAAGCGAGCCCGTCCTGCGGAGCTAGTTCCCGGCACAATGCGGGTAATCAGTGTTCGTATGGATTATTTACCCCCCGACGCCTCCTTTGCCAGACACCTTAAAGATGACCAAATTGCCTATATTAGCCGTTACGCTTTAGGCCGCGATTATCATAAAGTGGTGCGCAACCGGTTAAAGCAGTTGGGCGAAAAAATAAAAAGTGCGCTGTCTGACACTGCCTATCGTCCCTTTGTGGATTCTGCCCCCGTCCTTGAACATGCACTGGCAGAAAAAGCAGGCTTAGGCTGGACCGGAAAACACTCCCTGACCCTGAGTAAAGAAGCGGGATCATGGTTTTTTCTTGGTGAACTATTCATTAATTTACCTCTCCCTGTGGATGCCCCGGTTGAAGAAGGCTGTGGTAGTTGTACCGCCTGTCTGACCATTTGTCCCACAAGGGCTATCGTCGCGCCCTATACCGTCGATGCAAGACGGTGTATTTCTTATCTCACCATTGAAAACGACGGTCCTATTCCCGAATCATTGCGCCCCCTGATGGGAAATCGCATCTACGGCTGCGATGATTGTCAATTAGTGTGTCCATGGAATCGCTTTGCCAGTATTACCGAAGAAAAGGATTTTCACCCCCGACAACAACTGCACGGACAAAGGTTAGACGTCTTATTTAGCTGGGATGAAGCCACGTTCTTAAAACAAACTGAAGGTTCACCCATTCGCAGAATTGGTTATGAGCGATGGTTAAGAAATATCGCCGTGGCAATGGGCAATGCCAGCCCGAGTGCAACGTTCATCACCGCCCTGAACAACAAAAGTGGTAGGGTGTCTGACCTCGTACAAGAGCATATTGATTGGGCTTTAGGTGAACTTGCGCGAAAACAGGGCCAGTCTGATGACGTCAACCGACAGAAAAATCGATTAACCCGTGTGATTGAGAAAGGATTATCAAGAGATGCCTAAGCGACATCTCTTTGATAAAAAATATTTATTTGTGGTATGGCTGACTAAGTTTATGTACGGCGTCGACAAATACACCGGCATTTTCTGGCGGCACATCTAGGTGAATACCATGACCTAAGTTAAACACGTGGCCAGATCCCTCACCAAACCCAGACAGTATGTGGGCGACTTCTTCTTCGATTCTTTGTGCGGAGGCATAGAGCATAGATGGATCCATATTACCTTGTAAGGCCACCTTGTCCCCTACCCGCGCTTTTGCTTCTGCGATATCAATGGTCCAATCTAAACCCACAGCATCACAGCCGGTATCGGCAATGGCTTCTAGCCACATACCACCGTTTTTGGTAAACAGGGTTACCGGCACACGTCTGCCTTCGTTTTCCCGCGTTAAGCCTTCTACGATCCGAGCCATGTACTGCAACGAGAAGAGCTTGTAATCCCGAGGCGATAAAACACCCCCCCAGGTATCAAAAATCATCACCGACTGCGCCCCGGCGGCAATTTGCGCATTAAGGTAATGGGTAACAGAATCTGCTAGCTTTTCCAATAATTGATGCAGTAACCCGGGCTCTGCAAAGGCCATTTTTTTTATTTTGGTAAAGGCTTTACTGGTTCCCCCTTCCACCATATAGGTGGCTAAAGTCCAAGGACTACCAGAAAATCCAATCAACGGCACCTCCCCTTTCAACTCCCGACGAATGGTGCGCACGGCATTCATCACGTACTGGAGTTCGCCTTCCGGATCAGGAACGCCAATTTTATTCACATCAGCCTGACAGGTAATAGGATGCGCAAACCGCGGGCCTTCACCGGCTTCAAAATACAAACCCAAACCCATGGCATCGGGAATCGTGAGAATATCGGAAAACAAAATTGCAGCATCCAATGGAAAACGGCGCAAGGGTTGCAATGTCACTTCACAGGCAAGATCGGCGTTTTTACACAACGACATAAAGTCGCCGGCCTCAGCGCGAGTCGCTTTATATTCCGGCAAATAGCGGCCAGCCTGGCGCATCATCCATACGGGTGTCATATCAACAGGCTGTTTTTGTAAAGCACGTAAATAGCGATCATTTTTTAACGCTGGACGCGCTTCTGATGGACGGGGTGCCGACATGCAAATCCTCTTATTTGGATGATTAAAATTCGCCGGCAGTATAGCAAACTTTCACAGACGGGGTGAATATCACGCTTCCGATGGGCCTAATTCATAAAAAGGATTAAAAAAATAGACAAAAGTATAAGACTTTAGTCTTGTATATCCCATCGTACCTTGCTAATAATAGATTTAATAAGAAGAAGCTCATCTATGAGACCGCGATATAACTTCCTACGAACCCCGCTTGCGGGGTTTTTTATTGTCTTATTTTTAACCCAGTGATTTGCGCACCACAGCGTCAATCAGACGGCCGGCTATGGACATTTTAGGCGGGATGGTGGGCAATTTATCCACATCAAACCACTGGGCGTCAACAATTTCGCCCTCTTGAGGAATGATGTCTCCGCTTTCGTACTCGGCCAGATAACCCATCATCAATGAATGGGGGAACGGCCACGGCTGACTGCCAAAATAAGAAAGGTTCTTTATTTTAACGTTTACTTCTTCTTCTACTTCGCGATGAACGGCGTGTTCCAAACTTTCACCACTTTCAACAAATCCCGCCAAGGTTGAATACATATTACTGTCTTTATGACGCACACCTTTGGCCAGTAGAATTTGATTGTCGCGATAAATAGCAACAATAATACAGGGGGAAATTCGCGGATAAGCACGGTGTTTACACTGATGGCACTGAACCGCCATTTCCCAATCCACCTGCTCGGTTCGCCCACCGCATTGCCCGCAGTATCGGTGTGTTCTTAAAAAATGCACATATTGCCAAGCTCTGGCCACAACATAAAACTGAGTATCGGTACCCACACCCAGTACGCTGCGCATGGAACACAGCTCCCAATCAGGGTGCTGAGGAAATTCAGCCCCTAAATCGATGACGAAAACGGGCTTATCCAGCTTATGAGAATCAGCAAGTGGCAACAGTTCTACCACACTACTTTGATGATGATGTAGAAAATCTAACTCCTGCCAACGACCGATATGAAGTACCGGGGTATGTTTCTTTACCAGCAGTTGGTCGCGACTGAATATTACCCATATTCCTTCGCAAGTGCTTAATTGTGATTCGGTAACCGCACGTATCATCGCTTCTACTCTTCTCTGATTTCTCTTGCTATTTTAAGGCCTGACCGGAAAAGTTACAGTAAATTTATTATCCACCCTGCGACTATCATTGTTAAGGCCTGTGCCAGTGTTATACTTGAACGATACGCAGTAAGCTGCCTATGGAGATAGAAATGCTGAGTAAACTGGAACAAGCCAAGGAAAAATGGGGCGGCGTCTCGCGTACTATTGATAACTGGCTCAAAGCAAGACAACAATTATTGGTACGGTATTGTGAATTAGCCGGATTGTCAGATAACAACAGTGCCTTACCCGATGCCAAAGAAATCAGCGAATTTTGTACGCTCATGATGGACTATTGTTCTGCCGGGCATTTCGGTATATATGACAAGCTGACGGATACCGATGATCAGGCGCAAAGCCTGAAAGACCGTTATTACCCCCAAATCGCCGATACCACTGACAAAATATTGGCTTTTTCAGATCATTTCAGCGACACATTCTCAAATCAACAGGCCTCATCATTTGACAACGAACTGGCCGTGTTGGGCGAAGTCCTTGAAGAACGCTTCGGCTTGGAAGATGAATTAATTACACATATGTATCAGCGTCTTGACAAAATGTCAGATAAGCCTAGGGATTAGCGAATTCGCCCTGATATGATTACAATGAAGACTAAAACGTTTGCCGGTTTCAAATAATGAATAATACAACTTTGATTAACAAAGCCAGAGCTTATTGCGAGCAACGTGGCGCTAGATTTACCCCTTTGCGAGAAAAAGTTTACCAGATCCTACTTGGAAAGCATGGTCCTATGGGGGCTTATGAACTTCTCGATACATTAAAAGAAACGGAATCAAGTGCAAAACCAGCCACGGTATACAGGGCACTGGATTTTTTACTGGAATTTAGTTTTATCCATCGCTTGGAATCAACAAACGCTTTCGTTGCATGCCATCATTTTGGTTGCCAACATCCGGTACAGTTCCTAATTTGCGACAGTTGTGGCGATGTTGCAGAAATTCAATCTGAAGGATTACAAGAAACCTTAGACGCCCAAGCCAAAAAATTTGGCTTTAAAGTCTCTAAGCAAACGGTGGAAGCTCACGGACTATGTGCCGACTGTCAGGAGGCAGAAACGACACAGATAGAGGACATAAAACATGAATGTTGAGTTTGTAAACCCCTTTATTAGTGGCTTACTAAATGTCATGGAAACCATGGCTCAAACCACCCTAAAACCGGGGAAACCCAAGCGAAAACAAAGTGATATTGCTAAAGGCGATGTCTCTGGTTTAATTGGCATGGTAGGGCCACAAATCAAAGGCTCCATGTCAATTACCTTCGATGAGGGACTTGCCCTAGCCATCATGGAACGTATGGTTGGAGAACGACCAGAAAAGCTGGATGCGGAAGTCGGTGATATGGTAGGTGAAGTCACCAACATGATTTGCGGCAATGCAAAACGTGAGCTGGCTGAGAAAGGGTTTGAGTTTGGCATGGCCACCCCCATCGTTGTGTCAGGAAAGCAACATACCATTAGTCACCAAGTCGATGGTTCTAAGCTTATTATGCCCTTTATGTGCGATGAGGGCATCGCTCATATGGAAATCTGTTTTGACAAATAACTGGTTGCAGAAAACCATTACACTCCCCGCTTTTCAGCGGGGCTTTCATTTGGTCACAGAACACATCTGTGACCAATTGCCTGAGCTTCAAAAAGTACACATTGGGCAGCTACACCTCTGGCTTCAGCACACCAGCGCCAGTCTTACCATTAACGAAAATGCCGATCCCACAGTAAGAAGTGATCTCGAAGCATGGTTTAACCATACTGTACTGGAAGAAAATAGCTATTACACCCACACCTATGAAGGTAGGGATGATATGCCTGCGCACATTAAATCCAGCCTATTAGGTTGCGAAGTGACGATCCCGATCAAAGAAGGGCAGTTACAACTGGGAGTCTGGCAAGGTATAATTTTAGGTGAGCACCGCAATTCTGGGGGGAATCGGCGCATAGTCGCTACTGTTCAAGGTCTGTGGCGGTAAAATCATTCCCTTGAGAAATTACACCTTTTTGATAATTGGCACGTACTGTGCTTATTGTTACCATAGTTTATGATTTATCAATCACTCAACGTTATACAGGATGTGAAAATGAAGAAAACATTTAGGTTTACCGCTTTAGCCCTCGCTGTGATGACTTCATCACACGTTGTTGCTCAAGAAGATGATTCCACAGCACCGTATCAAAGCTGGTTAGGCTTCCACGGCATGTACTACAACGCCGACGAGTCTGATAAACCGGGACCAGACTTTATGGAAGACGGCGCTGGTTTTGGCTTCGAATACGGCTGGCGCTTCGACGAAAGCTGGGCAGTTCGTGGTGAATACACCGCGCTTGATCTGGACTACGCGCAAATCAACGGTTCTCAAGATAGCGTATCTGGCCACATGTTTGGTGTAGACGCCATGTATTTTATGCCTGATGACCTATGGTATCTGTTTGGTGGTGTCAAACGTCAGATTCTTGATGACAACTACAACTTGGCTAACGTGGGTATCGGTAAGCACTGGGACTTGAACGACGACGTTCAATTAACCACTGAACTTGCTGCGTATCGCGACTTTGATGATTCTTACTACGATTACAGCGTTAAAATTGGTGTAAGCTTCCCATTTGGTAAAGTAACGGAAACTAACTATACCGCACCAGCCCCTGTTGTTGATGGTGACAGTGACAACGATGGCGTACTTAACAGCCAAGATATGTGTCCGAACACACCGGCTGGCACCGAAGTTGACAGCAAAGGCTGCGCAGTGATTGTCGATAGCGATAACGATGGTGTAGCGGATAGCAAAGACATGTGCCCTGACACGCCTATGACCGATAAAGTAGACGCTGACGGCTGTACTGTTTTCGATCAAGAAGAAATTACCCATACGTTACATGTTCAGTTCGCCAACAACAGTGCCGAAGTATCTGATCCACATTCAGCCGAAATTGAAGAGTTTGTTGATTTCTTCAAACGCTATGGCAAAACTCAAGCGGTAATTGAAGGTCACGCATCCGCACCAGGTGATGCCGCTTACAACATGGATTTATCTAAGCGTCGTGCTGAAGCATTTAAAGACCTGCTGGTTAATGAATATGGCATTGATGCCTCACGTTTAACCGCTGAAGGTTTTGGTGAATCTCAGTTATTGATGGAAGGTAGCTCTTCTGAAGCGAACCGTGTTAACCGTCGTATCGCTATTCGTGTTACTGCTATTGTAGAAGTACCAGAAAAGCGTTAAGCCGGAATTCATATTAAAGTAAAAAAGGCGCTCATTGAGCGCCTTTTTTGTTTGTCCATTTTCAATGCTTAGTAATCGTCATCGAAATCTGGCCCTGCATAATTATCAAACCGAGAGAAGTGTCCCTGGAAGGTGAGACGGCTGGTGCCGATAGGTCCATTCCGCTGCTTACCGATAATGATTTCTGCAATGCCTTTATATTCGCTGTTCTCGTGATACACTTCATCACGGTATATAAACATGATCAAATCGGCATCCTGCTCAATGGAGCCAGACTCCCGCAAATCCGAATTGACCGGCCGTTTGTCCGCCCGCTGCTCAAGGCTTCGATTAAGCTGTGACAAGGCCACCACCGGCACTTCCAACTCTTTAGCCAAGGCTTTTAATGAACGGGAGATTTCAGCAATCTCCAATGTCCGGTTTTCACTTAACGAAGGCACCCGCATCAATTGCAGGTAATCCACCATTATAAGGCTGATCCCCCCTTTTTCCCGCGCCAGCTTCCTGGCTCGAGAGCGAACATCCATGGGCGTCAATCCCGACGAATCATCGATAAATAGGTTGTCTTTTTCCTTCAGCATGGCCATGGTATTGGATACCCGAGCCCACTCTTGATCATCAAGTTGGGCGGTTCTAATACGGGTTTGGTCTACCCGGCTTAGTGACGCTAACATACGCATCATGATCTGTTCTGAAGGCATCTCTAAGCTAAATACCAAAACCGGTTTTTCCTCGGACATCATTGCGTTTTCACACAAGTTCATGGCAAAGGTGGTTTTTCCCATTGATGGACGGGCGGCAACGATAATTAAATCGGAAGGCTGTAAGCCGCTGGTTTTTTTATCCAAATCGGTGAACCCCGTGGTCACCCCAGTCACTTCTTTACTGGTTTGAATCAAAGCTTCCAGACGCTTTATGGTTTTATCTAATACAGAATCAACGTCCCGTGGCCCTTCGTTTTCTCCGGTCCGCTTTTCTGCGATCTCGAATACTTTACTTTCGGCCATATCCAGAATGTCAGCACTATCCCGGCCTTCCGGGTTATAACCCACCTCTGCGATTTCATGGGCGACCCCAATGAGTTCCCGGGTGATAGCCCGCTCGCTGACAATTTTTGCATAAGTGGTCACGTTGGCAGAACTGGGGGTATTTTTTGCCAATTCCGCCAAATAGGCAAAGCCGCCAGCGTCTTCCAATTGATTACGATGCTCTAAGGCTTCTGAAACGGTAATAAGATCGATGGGCTGACTTTTCCCCAATAAATCCAACACCACCTTAAAAATCACCTGATGGGAATGATTGTAGAAGTCGTTTTCTGTGACCACTTCTGCAACTTTATCCCAACTTTCAGGATCAATAAGCATGCTCCCCAGTATCGCTTGTTCAGCTTCAATACTGTGTGGGGGAACCTTTAGCTTTTCGACATTTTTATCTTTTGAGGCAGAAACAGCTTTCACAATAAACGTCCGGTATTCATGGATCTGGTATTTTCCGTGAATTTAACTGAAAAGCAATGACAAAATAGAACACGCTATCGGCGCAGATACGAAATAAGCATGCCATGTCTCTGATGAATAGAGTAATTGTATCAACAAGGCGAATTGAAATGGGTGCTATCCACAGCCCTCCCCGTCGATAGCACGATGAACAAAACCGTTAGTCAGATGATGTTTCAAGGCTCAGTTCACCATGGACGGTGGACATTTCTACTCTTGCGCTGCCCCCGTTAACCGTGAAATTTAACCACTCACTCGGACCATATTTGGCCGACTGAGGCTTATCGTTTGTGATCCGGTTAATAATGTCACCGCCGGCATGAGCCTGTAATTCAAAACGGGCAGACACATCGGGTTGTAAGCTTAATTCGATTTTTCCGCCAACGGACGAGGCATCAATATCACCATCACTCATTAGAATTAAACCCGCCTCCATATCGCCATTAACGGTAGACAACGAAAGGGATTGAATGCGGGCCAGGTTTAACTCCGAATCACCATTCACCGAATCCACAAGCACGCGAGGACTTGTTGTTGCAAATTCAATGTCGCCATTGACGGTACGAAGTGTCACGTTATCATTCCCTTTGTGCCTGCCTTCAATATCGCCATTCACCGTTTCCACACTGAGCTTTCCTTGGATATTTTTGAGCGCTACATCCGCATTTACCACCACAATCTTCACTCGGCCAGACAGATCTGTCACTGACAGATCGCCGTTGACCATTTCGAACTTACTGTCGCTTTTTAACCCACTGGCCTTAACTTCCGCAACGACCGCATTGTACGTTAACCGGCTTTTTGCCGGCACAAACACCGTGAGCTTATCGCCATTGTGAGGCTTATCGCTTTGATAATTGACGTTTCTATGGTCGGTTTTTACTTTAATGACAACATCATTTCCCGACTGCTGAAAAATAAAGTCTTCGGTTCGCTCGCCCAGCTCCCCCTCAACTTTCACGGTATTGTTATCCCATCCTTGGATCCCAATCTCACCGGCAACATGTTCAAACTCAATATTAGGCGCGTCGCTGGTATCCAACGTTTGATTTACGCGCTCCTTTGCCTGAGTAGAAAAACTTGCGCTTATTAACAAGGTGGCGACGGTAGCCAATTGAACTAACTGGTGAATACGCATACGTTTTGTTTTCATAAACCTACTCCTTAATTTTATATAGGCTGCCATTGGGGCGCGTGCACTCGCTCAATAAGCAAAAGTTGCTGTTGATAAACATGCTGCAATAGACTCAGTAATGCAGGATTATTCGGGTCGTTTTCTAACGCCAGTCGAATTGCATCGGCGGCGGCGGTAAGTTGTTGCAACTGCTCTTGCCAGTTCTGTGTTAAGGCTGGCTGTCCTTTAAACTCGCTAAGCAATTGATTCACTTGCATTTGGTGCTGTTGGTTTAATTGATTCACTAACGCCAATGAGGATAAATCCCGTTGGCTGCCAGGCAGTGAAAATTTGCCTAAAATTACGCTAGCCAATAACACACCTACAAGCACGCTTGCGGCGATTGCCAGGGGAAAACGGCCTTTGCCAGATCTTTCCTCCCCGTTTTCGGGGTTTTCGGTAAGGCTTAATTCAATACCTCGCCATAAGTCCCTCTTGGGGGCAATCTGCTTTGGCAGTGCCCCGAGTTTGTTGTCTAATTCAGCGTCCGCTTTTTTCATGATCCCATCCAGCCTTGTAGGAGCTGCCTAGCTCGGTGGTACTGTGCTTTACTGGTTCCCACGGCCATATTCAACATAGTGGCGATTTCTTCATGGCGGTAACCTTCAATGCCGTGTAATACAAAGACCCAACGTGCCCGCTCGGGTAATTTACAGATAAGTGCATCTAAATCCACCTCACTACTACAGGACGGCGCTACCATTTGCCCGCCCCCAGCCTCTTCAATATTAAACATTCTCTGTAACCAGTTTTTCTGTTTTCGCTGGTAACTAATGGTGACATTCACGCTTACCCGGTAAAGCCAGGTAGAAAATTGGCTTTCACCGCTGAAATTTTGCAACTTGCGCCAAACCTGTATGAATACCTCTTGGGTTGCATCTTCAGCCAGGCCCTGCTCACCGGTAAGCCGTAGACACAATGCATATACCCGTCCTACGTGGATATCATAAAGATTACGATAGGCGTCGGTATCCCCCTTACAGGCGCGAGCAATGACATCGGCTTCATCAACCTTATCCGAATCAGCAAAACTTGATGCCGAAACGGTGAACTTCTTGTTCATTTTGTATTCCCAGTGCTATCTGGCGTTAACCGTTATATGAAAAGTTAGTCGAGTAAAAAACCACAAAGGTTTAAACTGCCCATCATTAATTTTTAATTAGGTGCGCTATGGCACTATAACCTAATGGGGAGAATTGCATGTACGTTGAAGCCTTGTTCGCAGGAAAACCCACAGCTTTTGGTCCTAGAGGCGCCCCTAGCGCCATTAAAAAAGCACCGGTAGCCTTTCTCACAGTGCACACCGACGGCACTGCCGAAGACGAACAGGGCAACAAAAAGCTCCATGGCGGGGCTGAAAAAGTCATCCATCAATTCAGCCATGACGGCTACCACCGGTTAACTAGTGCATTTCCTGATCACGCGTTTCCATTAGGAACCATCGGCGAGAATATCCTGATACCCGGCATGAACGATGAAAATGTCTTTATTGGTGATCGATACCGCATTGGCGAAGTGATCTTGCAAGTCAGTGCGCCACGGGCGCCGTGTAATAAAATTTCCCACCGGTACGGCATTAAAAACCTCGACCGCTTTGTGGGAAAAGAAGGCATCACCGGCTGGTACTATCGGGTTATTGAAACCGGCGTGATCCATCGCAACGATCCAGTAACACTGCTGAGTCGACACGATAAAACGGTATCCATTGGTGCACTGATGCGTGCAGTTCATGATCTTGGTGATGTTGATGCGGCAAAACAATTTGAAGGGTTAGAAATACTCGATGACGAATGGCGGGAAAAGTGCGCTCGGGTAATTAAACGCGCTGCCAAGTAAAACCCCGTCCTAAAGCCGTAATGTGAGTAAATAAGTCGGCGTTTGATAAGTACCTGTCCTGTTGATATTGCCAAAAAACAGACACAAAAAAGCCCGGAGAAACCGGGCTTTTTTTAAGAAAAATCCACCATTACATGCTGGCTTTTTCTACAACGTCAACTAGTGTCCAAGTTTTGTTCTTGGAGAGAGGACGACATTCACGCAAGGTGACTGTATCGCCTTCTTTGCACACATTGTTTTCGTCGTGGGCGTGAAGCTTAGTAGAGCGCTTGATGAACTTCCCATAGATAGGGTGTTTAACGAAACGTTCAACTACAACAGTGATAGACTTGTCCATCTTGTTGCTAACCACACGACCTTGCACTGTACGAATTTTTTGTTCAGTCATTACGCATCAGCCTTTTCAGTCAGAATGGTTTTAACACGCGCGATGTTGCGACGCACTTTCTTCAACTGATCAGTTTTTTCAAGCTGACCTGTTGAGTGCTGCATGCGCAAGTTGAACTGTTCGCGTAGCAGGTTTAACAACTCTGCGTTCAGCTCTTCTACGCTTTTTTCTTTCAGTTCAGTCGCTTTCATTACATCACCGTCCGAGTTACAAAGGTTGTCTTAAATGGCAGTTTTGCCGCTGCCAATTCAAACGCTTCCCGTGCAAGCGATTCAGGAACACCTTCCATCTCGTACAATACACGGCCAGGTTGAATTTGGCATACCCAGTACTCAACGTTACCTTTACCTTTACCTTGACGAACCTCAAGAGGCTTCTCAGTAATTGGCTTGTCAGGAAAAACCCGAATCCAGATTTTACCTTGACGCTTAACGTGACGAGTCATAGCACGACGCGCTGCTTCGATTTGACGCGCAGTCATACGACCACGGCCAACTGCTTTCAGGCCATAAGTGCCGAAGCTTACTTTGCTGCCAGCAATAGCAAGACCACGGTTACGACCTTTATGCATTTTACGAAATTTCATGCGTTTTGGTTGTAACATGATTAGCCCTCTCGCTTAGCGTTGCGGCCTTTCTTCTTAGGTTGAGCAGGTGGTTGCTCTTGGTTTGTAGGCAGACCGCCCAGAACCTCACCTTTGAAGATCCACACTTTAGTACCGATGATACCGTAGGTAGTCAACGCTTCTGAAGTGGCGTAATCGATGTCCGCACGGAATGTGTGCAGTGGAACACGTCCTTCACGATACCACTCAGAACGTGCAATCTCTGCACCGCCCAAACGGCCGCTTACTTCAACTTTGATACCTTTAGCACCGAGGCGCATTGCATTTTGTACCGCACGCTTCATGGCGCGACGGAACATAACACGACGCTCCAGCTGGCTTGAAATGCTATCAGCGACTAACTGTGCATCAAGCTCAGGCTTGCGTACTTCCGCAATGTTTATCTGAGCAGGCACACCGGCCAACTTAGATACATAGTTACGCAGCTTTTCTACGTCTTCGCCTTTCTTACCGATAACAACGCCAGGACGAGCGGTGTGAATAGTCACACGGATACTCTTAGCTGGACGCTCAATCACGATCTTAGAAAGTGAAGCGTTTTTAAGTTGCTTGGTCAGATACTGTCGTACCTGATGATCGTTATACAGGTTGTCTGCATAGTCTGCAGTATTAGCGTACCAGGTAGAAGTCCATGGTTTGCTGATACCCAGGCGTATACCTGTAGGATGTACCTTCTGTCCCATTATCTACTCCTAGTTATCCGCTACAACCACAGTGATGTGACTGCTACGCTTAAAGATACGATCTGCACGTCCTTTAGCACGTGGCTTGATACGTTTCATTGTTGGACCTTCATCAACGAAGATTTTCGCTACGTGCAATTCGTCAATATCGGCACCTTCGTTGTTTTCTGCATTTGCAATCGCAGACTCCAGTACTTTCTTAACTAATGCTGCGCTTTTCTTCGGGCTGTACGCTAAAACTTCAAGAGCTTTTTCAACGTGTAGACCGCGAATTTGATCCGCAACCAAGCGTGCTTTCTGAGCCGACGTGCGGGCGAAACGGTGTTTAGCTAATGCTTCCATATTCCTACCCCTTAACGTTTAGCTTTCTTATCCGCGACATGGCCGCGGTAAGTACGCGTTGGCGCAAATTCGCCCAACTTATGGCCGACCATTTCGTCACTAATAATGACAGGTACATGTTGGCGACCGTTATGGACCGCAATGGTCAACCCAATCATATCTGGGATGATCATAGAACGACGAGACCAAGTCTTAATTGGTTTACGATCGTTCTTTTCCACTGCAGCCTCTACCTTCTTCAGCAAGTGAAGGTCAATAAATGGACCTTTCTTGAGAGAACGTGGCATGGTGAATCCTCGCTTTTACTTGTTACGACGACGTACGATAAGCTTATCAGTACGCTTGTTGCTACGGGTTTTCTTACCTTTGGTAGGAACACCCCATGGAGTAACCGGGTGACGGCCACCGGATGTACGTCCTTCACCACCACCGTGTGGATGGTCTACCGGGTTCATGGCAACACCACGAACGGTAGGACGAACACCACGCCAGCGAGTTGCACCAGCTTTACCCAATGAACGCAGCATGTGTTCTGCATTGCCTACTTCACCGATAGTTGCACGGCAATCAGACAAAACTTTACGCATTTCTCCAGAACGCAAACGTAAGGTAACGTAGTTACCATCACGCGCTAGGATTTGCGCATATGCACCGGCTGAACGAGCAATTTGCGCGCCTTTGCCTGGTTTCATTTCAATAGCGTGTACAGTAGAACCTACTGGAATGTTACGCATAGGCAAGCAGTTACCTGCTTTGATAGGCGCATCAGAACCAGACTGAATAGCATCACCTGCTTTCAGACCTTTAGGAGCCAGAATGTAACGACGCTCACCGTCTGCATACAATACTAATGCAATGTTTGCAGAGCGGTTTGGATCATATTCCAAACGTTCAATTTTGGCAGGAACGCCATCTTTGTTACGTTTGAAGTCAACAATACGGTAGTGTTGCTTATGACCACCACCGATATGGCGTACCGTAATACGACCATTGTTGTTGCGGCCACCAGACTTGCTGTTCTTGTCTAGCAGAGGTGCATAAGGTGCACCTTTGTGCAGATCAGGGTTAACAACCTGAACAACGTGACGACGACCGGCAGAAGTTGGCTTAGCTTTCATTAATGGCATTTCTAATCCCCTTCTTATTCAGCGCCACCGACAAAGTCGATGTCCTGACCTTCTTTAAGCGATACATACGCTTTTTTCCAGTCGCTACGCTTACCGAAAGACATGCCGTGACGCTTGGTTTTACCCTTAACGTTCACAGTACGAACACCCGCTACTTCAACTTCAAACAGTTTCTCAACTGCTGCTTTGATTTCAGCTTTGTTCGCGTCTTTTGTTACTTTGAATACAACCGTGTTGCTCGCTTCAGCTGCCAGAGTAGACTTTTCTGAAACGTGAGGTGCTTTAAGCACCTTCAGTAGACGTTCTTCGTTCATGCTAACGCCTCCTCAAGCTGTTTCACTGCATCAGCAGTAATCAGCACTTTTTCAAAAGCGATCAGGCTAACTGGGTCAATACCAGCAACATCACGTACATCTACTTTGTACAGGTTGCGTGCAGCCAAGAACAGGTTCTCATCTACTTCAGGCGTTACGATAAGAACGTCGTTCAGATCCAGATCGTTCAGCTTAGCAATCAGAGCCTTAGTTTTAGGCGCATCCACTGCGAACTTTTCAACCACAACCAAACGGTCTTGGCGAATCAGTTCAGACAGGATGCTTTTGATCGCACCGCGGTACATTTTTTTGTTAACTTTTTGATCAAAGTCACGAGGCTTGGCTGCAAATGCACGGCCACCACCAACCCAGATTGGGCTGCGGATTGTACCAGCACGAGCACGACCAGTGCCTTTTTGACGCCATGGTTTCTTACCACCACCACGTACTTCAGAACGCGTTTTCTGCGCTTTAGTACCTTGACGAGCACCGGCACCGTAAGCAACGACTACCTGGTGTACCAGGGCTTCGTTGAAATCACGTCCAAAGGTCGCTTCGGATACTTCAAGAGCGCTTTGCGCATCTTTCAATGTTAATTCCATCAGTTCACTCCCCAGACGTTACGCTTTAACAGCTGGCTTGACGATAACGTCATTGCCAGTTGCGCCAGGTACGGCACCTTTAACCAAGATAAGGTTATTTTCTACGTCAACACGTACTACTTCCAAAGATTGGGTAGTCACTTGCTTGTTACCAAGCTGACCAGCCATTTTTTTACCTTTGAAAACTTTACCTGGTGATTGGTTCTGACCAATTGAACCAGGTGCGCGGTGTGACAAAGAGTTACCGTGAGTCATACGTTGTGAACTGAAGTTCCAACGTTTGATCGCACCGGCAAAGCCTTTACCTTTAGATGTACCAGTTACATCAATTTTTTTGGTGTCGTTGAAGATTTCAACAGTGATTTCACTGCCCACTTCAATATCAGCACCTTCATTTTCTTCTAGGCGGAATTCCACCAGAGAACGCCCTGCTTCAACACCCGCTTTAGCAAAATGACCTGCTTGAGCTTTGTTGACGCGGTTCGCTTTCTTAGTTCCAGCAGTAACCTGAAGAGCGCGATAACCGTCAGTTTCTTCAGTGCGTAACTGAGTAACACGGTTTGGGGTCGCTTCGATAACAGTCACAGGGATAGACGTACCATCTTCAGTGAAGATGCGAGTCATACCCACTTTACGACCGACAAGACCAATCGCCATTGTTATTACCCTCTCTTGTTAGCCCAGGCTGATTTGAACATCAACACCGGCAGCCAAGTCCAAACGCATCAACGCATCAACTGTTTTATCAGTTGGCTCGATGATGTCTACCAAACGCTTGTGAGTACGGATTTCGTATTGGTCACGCGCGTCTTTATTGACGTGCGGAGAAACCAGAACTGTATAGCGTTCTTTGCGAGTAGGCAGAGGAATTGGACCGCTGACCTGAGCACCAGTACGTTTCGCTGTTTCAACGATTTCAGCCGTTGATTGATCGATCAACTTGTGATCAAACGCTTTCAGACGAATACGAATTCTTTGATTTGGCATCGATTAAGCTCCAATCGAAAGAACAAAAAAATCATCTTCTCACTCCCTTTTATATCTGGGATGAAAAGATGTGCGTATAAACCAGTGATTCCCAATCGGAATCTTGTTCTTTGTTTCTGACACGCCCGCTACGTCTACGTGATTAAATCCGCTTATCGTAACTTCGGCATCTACCCTAAAAGCAGTGTAGCTGCGGCCGAAACCATGCCCATTCAGGGCAAGTGGGCGCGAATTATACAGCTTTGCCGCCTTTGCGCAAGTGCTATTTGCATTTGTAGTGCTTTATTTTTGTTCTACTTGAAAACCGTCTAGAAAATGTAAAGCCGAAGAAACCCGACAAAGGTCAAGTTGCCGCAACATACATAAAGGTATATTGTTGACCCTAATAAGCAATGGACAGTGCATCTCCTGATAATAGCGGTTTTGCCGCCTCAGGACTCGCGACTTGTAATCTACGTCACAGACAGAAAAAAAAACTATGCTCGGAAACAGTATTCAACAACTCGCATTCGACAAAATTAATACGCTGCTTGCTAAGCATTCTTCATTAATAGATGCGCTCAGTGAAATAGAACCTATCGTGCTTGAACTTTTCAGCGCCCAGCGTATGAGCATATTTCAGCGTCGTCGACAACATCAGGATTTGGTCGCCCGTTTTAAAACCGGCAAAGTGACACAGGAAATCAAAGTCCCCATTTCGCCCTTATCTATTGCTGGCTATGTGGCACTGGCACAGCGCCCCATACTCATCAGCAATCCATACGACAAAGAAGAACTTACCCAAATACATCCCCGTTTACGCTTTGCCGATAAATTCGATAAAAGCAGTAACTTTAAAACCAATAATATTCTTTGTCTTCCTGTCTTAAACGCCGGGGTTTTATTAGGCGTCATGCAGGTTATTAATAAATCCGACGGCCCGTTTAACGAGAATGACCTTAAAGTGGCGCAGGAATTGGCTGAAATTTTAGGGAATAAGTTCCGCTATGAACTCGGCGGTACCAACAACCCCTTCGACTTACTACTGCACCGTAAACAAATCGAGCCTGCAGCGTTAACCGATATTATCGATAACAGTAGCGATCAACGTACTATCATTCAGCGTCTTATGTCAGAGCACAATATCCGTGAAGGGGATATCGGGAATACGTTGTCGGTGCATTATCAGGTACCCTACATTGGGTATCTGCCTGAGAAATATCATCTGTATCAAAATGAAAGTCGGCTAAACCCGTCATACCTTAAACGCAATCTTGTTGCCGTGATAGCCGATGCCCACGACCGCCCCATTGTGCTTATGGCCGAACCCAATAACGCCGCACTGTTAATGGAAATCGAAAGTGCCATGGGGATCGACAGCTACGAAATCGCCGTCGCCTTACCTACCCAGATTTTACAGTATTTAGGTGAAAGCAGTGGACGCGGATCACCGGGCGAGATGAGCGAAATTCTCGATGAGATCAATGCCGGCGATGAAGAAGGGGATGAACATGTCGATGAGATGTCTGACGATGCCCCTGCGGTGGTGCGCTTGGTTAGTAGGGTGTTACATGATGCAAAACGCCTTAACGCCTCGGATATTCACGTTGACCCGGAAAAGAATGGCCCGACACGGGTAAGAATGCGTATAGACGGCGTATGTCGGGATATGAGCCAAATTCCCCAATCTCATCACAGTGCAGTGATTGCCCGCATTAAAATTCTGTCGAACTTAAATATTGCGGAAAAGCGCGTGCCTCAAGATGGCAAATTGGCGTTTAGAATGAATGGCCAGTTAGTGGAAGTACGGGTGGCAACCATCCCTACTGTGGCGGGCGAAGGCGTGGTAATGCGTATTTTAGCATCCGGTGGCGCCATGCCCATTGATAAAATGAATCTCGCCCCTTCAAATATGCGTCGTTTAAAAACCATGATTAAAAAGCCCCACGGTATACTACTGGTTGTGGGGCCCACCGGTTCAGGTAAAACAACCACACTCCATGCCATTCTTGGCTATCTAAACACCCCAGATAAGAAAATCTGGACAGCAGAAGATCCAGTGGAAATTACTCAGGCTGGCCTACAGCAGGTTCAGGTCAGTCCCAAAATTGGTTTTACCTTTGCCAATGCGCTGCGCGCCTTTTTGCGTGCCGACCCCGATATTATTCTTATCGGTGAGATGCGGGATAAAGAAACCGCACATGCCGGTATCGAAGCCTCCCTTACCGGTCACTTAGTGCTGTCAACACTGCATACGAACTCGGCGCCGGAAACCATCACCCGCTTACTCGACTTGGGGTTAGATCCGGTTAACTTTTCCGATGCTTGTGTGGGAATACTAGCTCAGCGATTAATTCGTACCTTGTGTGGAAACTGTAAAGAAGAGTATGTGGCTTCAGAAGATGATGTGGCCTTTATCAAACGCCAATATGGCGATGAACATCTTGATGAACTCAACCTGCCTGAACAACTAAAGCTGCATCGTCCGGGGGGTTGTGAAGAATGTGGTGGTACTGGCTATCGAGGACGTACCGGGGTACATGAATTATTAGGCATGACGCCCGAACTACGAGGCTTAATTTATAAAGAAAGCAGTGTCGCTAAAATGAAAGCTCAAGCCATGGACGACGGCATGCGTACACTGGTACAAGATGCCATTTACAAAGTACTAAAAGGCGATACGGATTTGGCACAGGTACAGATTATCAGCGGCACAGAGTAACGACGAGCGGCAATAAGCGGTTATTCGTTGCCGCTTATTGTACTGTCATCTGAATCAAATTGCCGTCTGGCAAAATTGTACGCCGAAGATGCAGCCGCTTCACCCGACTCACCGCCCACGGCTTCCGCTAAGCTTTCAGTGTCAGAAACCACGCCTTCCTCAAATAACCACTCATCCCCTAACGACCATAGATTTCCCGTGATAGAATCGCCGGTCATACCCTTAACCCCTAAGTCGAGCGCAGAATACGCTAAGCCTACCGGCCCAGCGAATAAGAAACTACCGGCTAAGTCTGACACGGCGCTGATATCAGTGGATGTCGCGGCTTGATAAACATCAGACACAATAGGGATATGGTTCAACAGGTTTACCGTATCAAACCCATCGGTCCAACCCAGACCATCCGAGCCAAAACCGTAGTTTTTAAAGGCATCCCAGGTGGATTCCCCATCTTCAACCGTTGACGCGATATCCGTGCTTTCCGTTGCACTGTCTGTGGTGCTACCGGTGGAGAAAAGGTCAGCTTGAAGCATAGTTAGAAAGGTCGATTGCATAGACGCTAAATTATCATCAGAGACCATATCGGTAAGGGTGTCCATCCCTAACCCAGCAACCCCTAACGAGCTCATTAGCTGAGATTGCATCTGTGATATGCCCTCATCACTGCTCGTGTCAGTGCCGCTTCCCCCTGCGCTAAACATCGTCAATAAACTGGCGAAATCGGCGGCCGGTTGTGCCTGTTCTGTATCGATTGTTGACGCTTCATCGGTGCTGCTAGTGTCAGCGCCACCGAAGCCAAAAAAGTCTGAAAACGTATCAATTAAGAGCATAAAAATCCCTACCCTGCAGGCATATGTCAGTTTTGTAAATATTTCGCAAATCAATAGCTTGCACACATGACATAGCGAATTTCTCAGTTAGTATCTAGTCAAGTTTACCGGGGATCAGTCTTTCAAACTCCATGAATGTCAAGAGAGATTTACATGCACGCTACTGCACAGTTAACACATAGAGCTATGAAAATAAGATGCCATAATTTACTGATGATTCTATCTTTACAATTGGCCGGCTGTGCGCAAACGCCAACAGAGGAAGAAAGCGTCGTCGCAGAGAGCGCCACGAACCCCAATGTTCAGCAACGCGCTGTAGAAGCCCGCAGTGATGAAGTGTACCAAGGTGATCCGGCGTACCGTCCGCCACGCAGTGAACCTGTATCAGTAGTTCGTGTACCCACGGGCTCCTTGTTCGATCCTGACAACGCAACGGGTTTGTACGAATTGCACCACAACTTTAAAGTGGGCGACATGATCCTGGTAGAACTGAATGAAGAAACCACATCATCAAAATCTGTGGACTACAGCGAAGATAAAAGTGCCAGTTTTACCATCGAACCGCTAACAGTAAACGCCGGTCCTATCCATATTTCCGATGACGATTTAAATGTCGATCATGAGCAAGACGGGGAATTTAATAGTTCGGCCAATGCCAGCCAATCGAATGAACTGGAAGGGAAAATAACCGTTTATGTGGTTGAGGTATTACCTAACAAAAATCTTGTGGTTGCCGGCGAAAAATGGATAACAATGAACCAAGGTAAGGAGTATATTCGTTTCTCTGGTGAAGTGCGGACCAAAGACATCAATGAAAACAATACTGTCAGTTCAGAAAAAATCGGCAATGCGCTCATTGAGTATAGTGGAAAAGGCCCTTTACAGGACAATCAGAAGCGTAGCTTACTGAGTAAATTATTTTCGATTTTTGGATAACCTTTTATGACACCTATTCTGCGTATTTTTTTGCTGCTCCTAGCTTGCTTATCGCCGTTATCAGCATTCGCCGAATGGGTACAGGGGGAATCCACCTTAGCAATCAAAGATGCCCCTTTAGATGATGTACGTCTTGTGGCCATTAAAAATGCCATTGCCGATGCCTCCTTTCAAGCGGGCAGCCTTATTTCAGCCGAAGATGTGGTGCTCAACGGCTTGCTGGTCAGCAGTAAAGCCGAGATACACTCAACAGGACGCATTCAGCGAGTAGAAATACTGAGCGAAACGGTGGAAGATGGAAAACTCACCGTCGTTGTGCGGGTCAATATCACCCCCATTTTTTCCTGCGAAAGCGACAAGTACAGCCGAACTGTGCTAGTAACCCGATTTCAATTACTCAAACCCCGCCAGGCCGCCTATGGCGACATTTATGATTTTGGACAGCAAATCAGTAAGCGCATTGAACAACAACTGATACGCCAACCTAATTCCCTTAGCGTCCAATTGATGGATCAAGCGTTTGCCGAAACCACCAGCTTCAACGCCATGCAGCCGCAAATGATGTACGAAAAAGCGTCGTATCTGGCGCAAACTTACGGCAGACAATTTATTGTATTCGGTTTTATCAGAGACATTAGTTTGTTTGAACAAATTAATACTGAGAATGACGATGACGATGCGGCCCTCAAGCGCAATTTTACCCTGGATGTCTATGTCATCGACGCATTTAGAAACGCCCTACTTCTACAGGACAGTTACCACAGTGAAGCTAACTGGTCCTTCACCGAAGCGTCTGCCGTTGACACCCACAATAGCTTGTTCTGGCGCAGTGAATATGGTCGCGTGTCATTAAATACGGTGAATGCCGCTGTTTCTGATATCAGCACTGCCATTGCCTGCAAAGCCTCTATTACACAAATTGTGGATAAATTACCCGACGGCTTGGTAGTTGGGATGGGTAGCGATCAAGGCGTCAGTTTAGGCGATAGCTTTTCACTGCTGAAAAAGCGCGCCCTGAAAAGAACACCCTACACAGGGATTGCTGTACAACATCCGTTGAAAAATCTTCGCTTTACCGTATCTGAGGTGAATGCTGGCGCCTCGGTGTTAACCAGTGATAACCCGGCGGCACTTTCCTTAGCCGATCTTTATGATCTTGTCACCCCTGCTGATACTCCCTTAGCCGACGCCATGGCTAACCAAACGCCTTAAGAAAGTAGAGTGTAATGCCAAAGAACAATCCGCGTATTGGTTTTACTGTTGAAGTGGTAGACTTTTCGCCAGAGCAATTAAACTACCAGCTCTCTTGTGAACAGGCTGATGTTCTTCGTCGTGCCCAGAATTGAGCATCCCAAAACGTCAATGGTGTCTAGAGCCCGACCCGTTAATGCTCGCCATTGAGATTGCCCGATAGAACGCAAGCGTAACAGCAGCCAAGTCCTTTCGGTGTGGCTGCACGACACAAATGATGCGGCAGTAAGCATATGCACAGCAGCGTAGCCGTCCTGCCAATGCCCCCCCTCGCTCAAATCAGCCCTTTAATCAGGAAAGCCGTTATTAGTCGGGTATCCACGTAAACACAACGCAGAAAAGCTTTATCAGATGCGAGGAGATTCTCCATTATTTTCCTGTGAAGGATTGATTTAGATCATCTTTCCGCATAAACTTTCAGTAATTTCTGAAAGTTCAGTAAGGAAATAATATGAATATGTCACCGCTTATCACCACGGCCGTCATGCATTTTGGAGAAATGGGCAGTCGCTGGGGTTTCAATCGTACCGTAGGACAAATATTTGCCCTTATTGTACTTAACGACGAACCGCTTTCGGCACAAGAGATTGCCGATGCCCTTAGTATTTCTCGCGGCAACACCAGCATGGGGCTCAAAGAGCTTCAATCATGGCAAGTCATTAAACAACACCACGTCCCTGGCGAAAGAAAAGAGTTTTTCGTCCCCGCAGGTTCCATTTGGGTACTGGCAAACCGGGTCTTTGAAGAGCGTAGAAAAAGAGAGATCGATCCCACATTAACCCTGTTGCGGGATTTAATACTTGATTCCCCCAGCTCTAAACAAGAGCAAGTGGTTCAAGAACGATTGCATGAAATTCACGATTTGCTCGAATCAGTGACGGCCTGGTCCCAAGAACTTCAAAACCTCGGTCCTGAAAAGCTCGACACCTTGATGAAACTGGGCGCCGGTGTTGGTCGTATCCTCGAACTTAAAGACAAACTTCTTCCTGGTAAGTCCCAGGAAAAATAGGAGGTTTTTATGGACGTATTATTATTGTCCCGACTACAGTTTGCGCTAAATATCAGTTTCCATATTTTGTTTCCCACCATTACCATTGCGCTGGGTTGGTATCTGTTTTACTTCAAGGTGCGATCTAACTTCTCTGGCGATCCGGTATGGATGCGTATCTACCGCTTCTGGGTACGAGTATTTGCCCTTACCTTTGCACTGGGTGTGGTTAGCGGCGTTACCATGTCATTCCAGTTCGGAACCAATTGGCCGGGCTTTATGGAAAAAGCTGGCAATGTGGCAGGCCCCTTATTGGGTTACGAAGTGCTCACGGCCTTTTTCCTCGAAGCGACATTTTTAGGGATCATGTTGTTTGGTACCAAGCGTGTGCCTAACTGGTTACATACACTTGCCTCTTTTGTCGTCGCCGCAGGCACAACCGTGTCCGCTTTTTGGATTTTAGCCCTAAACAGCTGGATGCAAACTCCCCAAGGGCATGAAGTTATAGACGGTGTGATTTATGCCAAAGACTGGTCTGCGATCATTTTTAATCCGTCATTCCCGTATCGTTTAAGCCACATGTTATTGGCATCAGGATTAACCGCGAGTTTTCTTATCGCCGGACTTTCAGCATACCGGTTATACCGTGGCGACGATAAAATTGCCCCCAAAATTGCCCTAAAAACGGCAACCTATACCGCTGCGGTACTGATCCCTCTGCAAATTATGGCCGGTGACATGCACGGTTTAAATACCTTAGAGCATCAGCCCCAAAAAATAGCCGCCATGGAAGGAATTTGGCATACAGAGAAAGGGGCGCCCTTGTTATTGTTTGCCCTTCCCGATGAGGACAGTCAGGAGAATCACTTTGAAATTGGTATTCCAAGGGGTGCCAGCCTCATTCTCACCCATGATGTAGACGGCGAGCTTAAAGGATTAAATGAATTTGAGGGTAAACATCCCCCGGTAGCACCGGTTTTCTTTTCCTTTCGGATCATGGTGGGCATGGGAATGCTGATGCTCTTTACGGCTTGGTGCGGTGCGTATTATCTGTTGCGTAAAAACGCCATGCCAGTGTGGCTCAATCGCCTTTTCATTGGCATGAGTTTCAGTGGCTGGATAGCCACCTTGTCAGGCTGGTATGTTACCGAAGTTGGCCGGCAACCATACCTGGTTAGCGGGGTACTAAAAACCCAGGATGCCGTGACCGCGTTACCGCCATCGAATGTCGCCTTGTCCTTTACCCTGTATGCACTGATGTATGTTGTTTTGCTTATCGCTTACATAGGTACCCTCACGCTGATGTGTCGGAAGTCTGTGGGAATACAAGAAATCAGCCTTGAAGAACGCAAAGAAGCCAAGAACAAACGGCTATTTGCACTAAGCGCACACTAGGAGCGTTACTATGCCATTTGATTCCTTATCCATCGAAACTCTGGCCAATATCTATATTGGTTTATTAGGGCTGGCCGTGCTTCTTTATGCCGTTCTCGACGGTTATGATCTGGGTGTGGGCGTATTGTTTCCCCCCAGAAATGAAGGCTTTAAAGACGATATGATTGCCTCTATTGGGCCCTACTGGGATGCCAATGAAACCTGGTTAGTCTTAGCGGTGGGATTACTACTCATTGCCTTTCCCATGGCACACAGTCAAATATTACAGGCGTTATATTTACCTGCCACCTTTATGCTACTTGGGCTTATTTTACGGGGCGTGTCATTTGATTTTCGCGCCAAAGTGCCTCAGGGCAAAAAGAAAAAATGGGATACCTGTTTTAAATACGGATCGCTACTCACAACCCTTTCTCAAGGCTATATGCTGGGTATTTGGGTGACAGGGTTACGAACCGACTTCCTAGCCCAAGGTTTTGCGCTGCTAGCGGCACTAGGTGTGACAGCGGCCTATGCGTTTATTGGGGCTTGCTGGTTGATTTTGAAAACAGAAGGTGATTTACAGCAAAAAGCATTTTACTGGGCAAAACGCTGCCTGATGATACTGGCCGGCGGCATTATTGCCGTGAGTTTTCTTAACCTTACATTACATGAAAGTGTGCGCACCTTATGGTTGGAAAGTCCCGCTGGATTTCTACTTATGGCCATCCCGGTAGCCTGTTTCGGCCTGTTAGCTTTATGTGGCGTAGTGCTAAACAAATTGCCCGAAGCGCAAGGGAAAGGTGAGTGGTTACCCTTTGCCATTGCTCTTCTGGTATTTGTACTGTGTTTCTTTGCTTTCGGCGTGAGTTACTATCCCTATGTTGTGCCCGGCAAACTCACCATTATGGATGCCGTTAGCGATGCCAACTCCTTACGCTTTTTATTGGTAGGCGCAGTGATTGTTGTGCCCTGCATACTGGCCTACACGGCCATGGTATATCGTATTTTCTCAGGTAAATCAGAAAAGCTGTCTTACTATTAACCATATGGCGTCACCTTGCAGCCAGCGCAAGGTGACCGCCAAACGTTGGCAGGGTTTAACCGTTCGACTGGGATTTTATCTGGGGCTTATAATTATGCTTTTGGTATTCCGATGGCGTCATGTCATAAACATCTTTAAAACTGCGACTAAAATAAGACGGCGACGTAAAGCCCACATCGTAAACAACCTGGGTGATCTGCTTGCCTTGTTCAAGCATATCTTTTGCCTTGCTCATACGAAATTCGCGAAGAAAGTCGGTGAAATTTTTGCCAAACATGGCTTTTACTTTGCGCTGTAAATGGCGATCGCTCATGGCCATTCGCTGCGCCACTTCCATACGAGTGCAGTTCTCCTGACCATACATTTTTTCAATTAAGGCCATCAGCTTAAAGTAAAATTGCTGCTCCCGTTCAGATACAAAATCCGGTAAAGGCCAATCATTTTCCCCTTCCACAAGCTCATTGGTCTTAGATCGCCGTGTTTCTTCCCGGTTTAATAGGTTAGTTACCGTTAGTAATAAGGTTTCTTCATTTATCGGCTTAGTAAGGTAATAGTCTATATTCGCTTGTAAACCTTTAACCATACTGCCTGAATCCCCAAACGCGGATAGCATAATAATGGGAATGTAGGGGTTGTCGCTGTCGCTACGTAATCGATTCGCTAACGTTAATCCATTCATCACCGGCATTTTGTAATCGGTGATTATGAGATCCGGGCGAATTTTTTCAATAATTGTCAGCGCACTTTCCCCGTTATTTGCCAACAAACAGGTGTAATTATTTGCAAACAGACTTTGTAGGTAATTTCTCATTTCCTGATTGTCGTCAACCACCAGAATAACCGCATGTTTATCGCCAACATCTTCGCCCACTTCATAGTCGTTTAGATTGGGTTCTTCGATTGCATCATTTTGAAGCTGATTAAGCATGGGTAACGTCACCGCAAAACAGGTACCGCGACCTTGCTCACTTGTGACATTTATCCAGCCACCGTTGGCCGTAACTAGCTCCTTAACCAGGGCTAACCCAACGCCAGCACCGTTTTCACCGTCATTAAACCGCGTATAGCGTTCAAAAATACGCGCGCGTTCGGCCTCTGTCATACCAATACCGTTATCTTCAACCTGTATAATCAGTTGAAGATTTTCCACTTTAACCTCTACGTTAATTTCTCCCGATTCGTCGGTGTATTTCACCGCATTAGACACTAAATTCATCAGTATTTTTTCCAACGTACCGGCATAGAGGTGTATTTTTTCTCTGGTGGTGCATTGCCAATTTAATGACTGATGTTTTATCTCTGCAAGAGCACTTAAATCATACAAAATACATTGGGTGACAGAAGCAATGTCACATTCAGTAACGGGTAGAGTTTTGACGTGATCCAATCGTTCTACCTCAAGCATTTGATCAAGCAATACTTGAATACGCTCGGCGTTACGCTCGGCCAGTCTCAAATGTTCAAGCGCCTTGCTTGAGGTAACCATTTTCTTAAGCTGGGATAATGGGCCTAAAATGAGAGACAAGGGTGTGCGTAATTCATGAGAAAGGTTGGAAAAGGCGGTTTGCTTACGCTCTAACATACGTTTTATGGAATCGTTCGTTTCTTCAAGAACACGGTTTTTTTCATTTACCAAGGCCGTTAAATAAGCGCCTTGCTCTCGAATCCGCTTTCTGTAATTCCAATACACGGAAAAGATAATGACGGTGAGTAAAACGCCATAACAAACCAATGCTTGCCAGCTTCGCCACCAAGGCGGAAGTACCTTTATATTCAGTAACGTGACAGGCTGTTGTTGGTAGCTTCTAGGATCATGAACTCGCAATCGAAGCGTATGTGTACCGGAGGGGAGTTGGTTGAGACCAATGGCAGCAAAAGATGTATCCGTTTTAATCCATTCAGTGGGTTCATCAGTTAGAGAATATTCTATCCTTAATTCATCCCTGTTGATGAAGTCGTTTACAAATGCCTCGATCTTGTTTGGCCCATGACCGTACTCCCAAGATATATCTTTTAACTCCGGCAATGGAATGTCACCCACGACGTTACGTAACGCTTCTGACTCAACGAGTTGAACATGATTAACCCGCTTTAACCGTCTCTTTATGTTGGCCTTAAAGCTTTGAACATCTATCTTGTAATCAAAATTATCACCGTCGATATAAAGTTTATCACCAACATTCACAAACCCTTGGTACTCAAAATCCAAGTCTTTTATTCCATCGGCTTCGACTACTTTAAAAATGGTTTCGAAATTCACATCAGAAACGAAAAGCCCAGAGTTGGTTGCCACCCAAAGGTCTCCATCATTGTCTACTTGGGCTCCTCGTATATAACGAATATCGGCATTCCCAGGCAATGAAACCTTATTCAAATTTTCATTGGCAGTATTAAATAACCAAAGTCCTGCGCTTTCGGTGCATAGTAGAATTTTTTTATTAGACAGATGTAGAAAACAGGTGACTTCTTCATTTTTAGGGAATTCAACTTTTGGCGTTCTCCATGCGTACCTAGAGAGTTGTGTCAGTATCTTATTATCTTCCGTTATGAGGTAAATCTGACCAAAACCATCAACGGTAAGATCTTTTGCTAATACCGAGTATAAAAATTCATCAACAATGTCAAATTTCTCATCATATACAGTGAATTTCGTCTCATCCGCAGAGGTAGTAAAGCCTAGCCAATGATTATTAGTATAACTTTCTAATAGATGAAAATTTGTATTACATAGTCTATCTATACTTTCATACTTTTCCATTATGGAGCGCAGGCAGGCGCTATATATATATTGGGAATATATTTTTGAATCTGAATGCTCGTAGCTACGAATTAGTCCATTTATGACACTGTTGCTTATAGAATCACCAGGTAAAAGTATCTTGATAGAATCATAAAAATTAGGTTGGAATATAAAGCCCTTTTGAGATGAGCTAAGAAAAAAATTTCCTGTCGAAGAGAATTGCCCTGCAGTTATAGACCCAGAAACAGTCTGATTCCATAGGAGTGATGACCAACTAACTCTATTTAAATAGTTCGAATCTATCTCAAAAATACCATCAGCAATAATACGTAAATTTTTATCTATTTTCTGTACATCAAAAACATTTTTTATAGGTTTAACACTCGGATAAAAAATACCGGGAGAAAACAATTCATCACTCTTATATACCCCCTTATCGCCGAAAACATAGTATTTACCATCAACCTTAGATATATATTTTATTGTTCTAACTTTAGGCCAGAATTCACTAACATTTCCTTCATTTAAATTTATTTCATCTGCACCTAAGATTAAAAACTTATCACCTTCTGATATAAAAACCTTATCATCAATTATATTAATTACGGGAAATGAAGAAAAGCGACGATCTGAAAAACCATCAATTTCTTTTATGATAGTTCCACTCTTTTTATCAACAACAAGTATTTTCCCTATAGTTAAAATATATAACTTGCCTTTAAAATCTGTAGTTTGCCACGACTTTGAAAAATCATTTCCAGTATAAATGGGCTCTAGTCTTAAACTATTATCAACCAGATAGATTCCTTCACCATAAATCGTCACCCAAACTTTTCCGTCAGTGGATGTTTCTAAATCTGAAATATAGCCATCATAATGGCTGGGCATCGTTAAGCGTTTTTCATTATCGCCTTGAATAAGAAAAACACCATTTTCAGCCCCGAGCCATACCCCGTCATCCCTCAATAAAATATCTCGGATAATGCCTGTGCTCGTATCAGAAAAGACATTATTCGCGCGATCCCAATACACGCTGGCATGCGAACAGGCACTAAAATTCCAAATCACTATAAATTTTAGGACAAAGAGAAAATAACCTGATTTATTAACACTGAATATCCGTTTACTCACAGCAAGATCCATGAACATAAAATACGATATCTAACTCATCACAACACAATGAGTATTAATATGAATACATTACAATTTTGCAATATTCAAGAAGTAAACACGATTGATTTAGAAAAAATTACTGGAGGAAACTCAAATATTGATATGGAATTATTAATTACAAATGAATATACGGGACTAGGGAAACCGGATAACTTGCCTATAGTGCCAAAACTTCCCGACTGGCCTATAAGCTCAGATGATATCTAAACCAACAACCACTGCATGCCGGCATTTTCTGCGGCTTGTTGGTCATAAATAAAATCCCCCACGTACAGTAAATCTGCTGGGGGTAACTTCCATTTTTCAGCAATAATAAGTAATGCGGTCGGATCCGGTTTTGGCGGTGCACATTCTCGGGTCAGCACGAGGGAAATAGGGATTTTATTGTTTTGTATTTTTATTGCGGTGGCCTGTTTGCAGTTACGGGTAACAATGGCCATGGGCAAGCCTGCCTGTTGCACGCAATCAACCATGCGTTTGCCGTTTTCCAGCCACTTTGCCGTTCGGGCATCGGTGAGTTCCTGTTCAAGGAGCACTTGATGGGCCGCTTGTCTTTGTGCGGTATCCGTTAACCCATTAACAAAAGTCAGTATATCCTTTTGCTGCGGGCACCCTACTGCAGCGCGCATCTTCGCAAAATCCAATGTGGATTCCACCAAGGTGCCATCTAAATCAAAAATAACGCCTTTTATACCGCTAAGGTTCATACTACTGCCTACCATGCTTTTACTGCTACTCTCAAGCCTACCCGTTTTAACTTAAGCTGGATACCTTGTTTCTGATAGGGGGATCCTCTAGTATTTCTACGTCAATCAAATGCAAGGTAATAAAAACTGCCAATGAATAGGTTTGCGGCATGGTGGCTAGTTATAGCAATGGCGATATTCTCAACGAATTCGTTCGCCTCAGTGCTGTCTTCAGCCCACCTGCATAGTCACATGTCCCATCATGTTATGGCTGATATGCCCGCCGATGACGGCGCTCAGCCACAAAAAGACTGCTGCCAACAAACCCAATGTGATTGTGACGCGACCCTATGCCATTACAGTCTATTTATTCTGCCGGCTTTAGCCTCCTCCTTCGCGGTACCTAGTTTTAATGCTGTATTCCTTACCTCTGTTTCTCCCTTACCTGCATATAGCACCCTGCTATTTAAACCCCCTAAACAATAACACCACTTTTCATCTTTAAGGTTCGCCAGAGGATTAATCGGGCGAATAAGTCGTTATTTTTATAGGGCGGATTTTATGTCATCCACTTTACCTGCGCGCCGACAATTTTTATGCGGCGCAGTTACTTCATTGTCTGCCTTGGTGCTAAACCAAGCAGCGCCTCGTTGGGCTTATAGTCAGGGCTTAACAGCTAACACGCCCGTGCATACGGGCCCTTTTACCTTACGCGTCGCCAAACACAATTTTCAGTTTGGTAGCAAACAACAAAGTTCCATCACCTTAAATGGCCAGATGCCAGGCCCCTTACTACGCTTCACCGAAGGGCAAACCGCTATCATCGACGTGGTCAATCAGTTAAAAGAAGATACCTCGGTGCATTGGCACGGTATTATTCTGCCCTCTGATATGGACGGCGTACCTGGCCTCTCATTCTCTGGAATAAAACCGAACTCGACCTTCCGCTATACCTTCGACCTTAATCAAAACGGTACCTATTGGTATCACAGTCATTCAGGGTTACAGGAACAGTCTGGCCATATTGGTCCGCTGGTGATCATGCCTAAAAATGGTGATATGGGGGCGGATAGAGAGCATACCATTTTATTGTCTGATTGGACCTTTGCGGATCCCCATGACATTTACCGGCATCTTAAAGTCTCTGAGGGGTATTACAATTATCAAAAACGGACGATTTTTGACACCCTACAGGATATACACACAAATGGATTAGCCGCCACGTGGCAAGATCGTAGCATGTGGAATAGCATGCGCATGGATCCAAGAGATATCGCTGATGTTACCGGCAGCGTATATACCTATCTGATGAACGGTAAAGATTCACTGATGAACTACGAGGCGCTGTTTAAACCCGGTGAAAAAGTCCGTTTACGACTAATCAATGGTTCAGCCATGACTTACTTCGATTTTCGTATACCGGGGTTATCATTAACGGTGGTGGCCGCAGACGGGCAGCCTGTAAAACCTGTCACCGTGGATGAAATACGCATTGCCATCGCCGAAACCTACGATATTGTGGTCCAACCGAAAAGCCACAAAGCCTACACCCTATTTGCCGAGAGCTATGATCGCAGCGGTTTTGTCCGTGGCACACTCACCCCGCAACCTGGTTTGACCGCAGCCGTTCCCGCCCGCCGAAAGATGGTGGAACGGGGTATGAACGCCATGTCTATGGATCATGAAATGACAGGTCACCATACAATGAATATGGCAGGTTCATCGTCTTCCGAACCTATGTCGGCCACTGCGGGCCACCAGCACATGGCACATAGATCACCACAACCGGCTGAGATCCCAGTGAATACAATCCCAATCCATCACAGCCCTAAGGAGCATGGTGCGGGCGCTGCCATGATTGCCCATGATCCTAAACCGCGAATGGATGAACCTGGCTTAGGTTTAGAAAATAACGGGCGCCGGGTACTGGTCTATCAAGATTTAATTGGCGCCACGCCCTGGCCGGATAACCGACCTCCCCATAGGCATATCGAGCTTCACCTCACCGGCAATATGCAGCGATATATGTGGTCCTTTGATGGCATAAAATTCAGTGAAGTAACTGGCCCCATTCATTTTGAATACGGTGAGCGGCTCAGACTGATTCTGGTAAACGACACCATGATGGATCATCCCATTCATTTGCATGGTATGTGGATGGAGCTTGAAAATGGCCAGTCCCCCCGCCCTCGGAAACATACTGTTAGTTTAAAACCAGCAGAAAAGCTGTCCCTTTTAGTTACCGCGGATGCCAAAGGAAAATGGGCCTTTCATTGCCACCTGCTTTATCACATGAAAGCCGGGATGTTTCGGGTAGTCAATGTTCAGGATGGAGGAAACAGCCATGATTAAAGTCTGGCTCATTTGTGCGTGTGGTTTTTTCTGTACTCCAGCTATTGCCGATCCCTCACAGTGGCCCGCGCCCATGGAAGAAACCTATTTAGGCCAATTGATGGTAGATCAGTTAGAAGTGAACCGATACAACGGCCAATCCAGTATTAACTGGGACCTTACAGGCTGGTACGGGGGCGATTACCATCGCGTGGTGTTGCGCTCGGAAGGCGAAAATGTACTTAACGACGCTCAAGGGTCAGACCTTGAACGAAATGACCTCAGTTATAGCTATTTATTTGCACCGTTTTGGTCATTGCAGGCAGGACTAGGCATTCGACAATCAATGTCCACAAATCAACGAGAGCACTATGGGGTATTGGGTATAACGGGCTTAGCCCCCTATTGGTTTGAGGTGGACAGCAATGTCATTGTCAATGAAACTGGGCAATTGCAGTGGTTAAACGAAGTAGAATACGAGTTACTTCTCACCCAAACAAGCTATCTTCAACCCCGTATTACAGCCAATGTAAACCTGTCGGATTCTCACCGCTTCAATCGGCAACGCGGCCTCGAAAAACTACGTATCGGCCTAAGATACCGAGTTGAAATCACTCGGGAATTCGCGCCTTACATTGGCATGTATTGGCAAAAAGAAAGGGAAACCGATACAAGTTACACCACAGAGTCAGGCGTGATTGCCGGCGTAAGAATGTGGTTTTAAGGGGTTATCGCCTAAATAGCGTTCTTATGAGTGATTCATCGGTTAATATCATAGGTACACCATGGTTAACATTCTTTGCCGTAGCACGTTTGTTAGCATCAACTCACTTAGTATCAATGTTGAAATACTTACATCAGGAGTTTTGTCATGTCCGATTTACGCAGTCAAACCGATGCACAAATTGAAAAAACACGAAGTGCAAACCCCACCTTTATGGCGGCGGTAGATGCACTTATTGAAGAAGCAAGAGCGTTTGAAACCGGAGGCAATGCCCTTACCCTTGGTCAGGTCGCCCCAGACTTTGCGTTACCTAATGCCAATAACACGTCTGTTTCCCTTGACGCATTGCTGGAAAAAGGCCCAGTTGTCGTTACATTTTATCGTGGCGGTTGGTGTCCTTACTGCAATTTAGAGCTGCGGGCACTACAAAGTAAACTTGACGAGATCCGTCAATTAGGTGCCGAATTGGTGGCAATAAGCCCGCAAAAACCTGATGAATCCCTCTCCCAACTTGAAAAACAAAATCTGGCCTATCCGGTGCTGTCAGATCAAGACGCCAAAGTGGCACAGTCATTTGGTGTTGCCTGGACCGTCCCCGATGTACTTACCGAGCACATGCGCAAAGACCGACAACTGGATTTAACAGAAATCAATAATGGCAACGGTAACGTACTGCCCATCCCCGCTACCTTTGTGCTGAATCAAAAAGGGGAAGTGGTATGGCGATTTGTGGATGTGGACTACCGCAAGCGCGCAGAACCTGACGACATCATAAGCGCCCTTAGTGCGTTGTAAGGCATAAAACGCAATATGTAATGAATGAGGACCCAAGCAGATTGTTTGTGCCCTCATTTATCAATCAATTAAGGGGTATTACCTCGCCTAGTCCCAGCGCCTTTAAGGGTTCACGTTGTGTTTTTGCATCACCCACTACCACATAAATCAGGTTTTGCGGTTTAATGTATTGGTGTGCCAACCGTTGAATTTCCTCTATGGTCATACCTTCAACCTGTTTCGCCCGTTGCTGCACATAATCATTAGGCAACCCAAGTACGGCAATATTTTCCAGAATGGACAATTTCGCGCCCAGGGTTTCAAATCGACGGGCATTACTTTTCAATAAGTAGCTTTTCGTGGTGGCAAGATCATTTTGGCTAAAGGTATCGCCATAATCGGTCACAATCTCTTTAATCAGGGCCAGAGATTCATAGGTCACATTCGTACGTACACTGGTATTTATCATAAACTCAGAGGAATACTGTGACGCATTAAACGTCGAATAGGCTCCGTAGGTATAGCCTTTATCTTCCCGCAACGTTTGGGTTAAACGGGAAGCGAAGCCGCCTCCACCTAAGATATAATTCATCACCGTGGCCGAATAATAATCTGGGTTATCCGCTAACAACGACGGCTGTGCCACGGTTATCGTGGATTGCTTTGCACCTGGCATATCATAAAAATAGATCGTAGATTGTTGTGGTATTTTCACCTCGGGCAATATGGGCAAGGCCACTGATGTCTGCGGCCAATTTTCACTGAGCACCGACAAGGCCTTAATGGCATTTTCATGTTGTACATCCCCTGCAATCAGCACACTGGCAAATTGCGGTGCAACATAGCTTTCGTAATACTGTTTTAAATCTTCCAAAGTGATGCGATTAACCGTTGCTGCATCGCCTAATAAGGGGTTTGCTAAAGGGTGCCCTTTTGGATAAAGCAGCTTGTTCATTTCCATTTTTGCAATGGCGTCAGGGTTGCTTTCCCGGCGCTTTATTTGACTAAGCACCTCATTTTTAGCTAATTCAAATTCCGTTGCATCCCAGCGCGGCGACAACAGCATTTCCCCCACCAATGCCACCGTGGCATCGAAATTTCGGGACAACGTACTGACCCGTACGGAAAGAGCCTCTTTACTGGCAAAAATGTCTATTTCGGCGCCCAATTGTTTAATTGCCTGTTCCAGTTCGGTGGGCGTTTTATCTTTCGTTCCCCGATTCAGTAACTCCGCCATCAAATTCGCTGTTCCGGCTTTTTCCTTACCATCGAAAAGTGCGCCGCCATCTAAGGAAAGTTGCAGTTCAACCAATGGCACTTCGTCGGTGAAAAAAGTGGCCACTTTTATGCCATTAGGTAACGCGGATTGCATCACATTGGGCACTGGGATCTTCGGCGTATCGCCATAAGGTGGCTCCACAGTACGATCAAAGCTAGATGGTGTCTTTTGGTAACTTAGCTCATCGTCAGAGGTAAAATCCTGCTCTTTGGCCGGCGTTATATGTTCTTCTTTCACTAAAGCTGGCTTTGCCCCTTCTAATGCCAGCGCTAACTGACCTTTAGGCACAAAACTGGTGGAAACATAGGGTTTATTCTTAATATAACGCTCATAAACCCGCCATACATCTTCGGTGGTCACATTGCGATAAAAGTTGATTTCTTTATTGATAAGATCAGGATCGCCAGCGATCAAATTATCATCCGCCAATCTGGCGCTTTTTCCCAAGACGCTGGCTAAGCGACGATAATATTCCGTTTCCAGCCCGGCTTTTATACGCTGTAAATCGGCATCAGTGAATTTCTCAGTTTCAAACCGTAAAAAGGCCGCATCCAACCCACCTTTTACCGCATCTAAATCCACGCCATCAAAAGCATTCACAGTAAGAATAAATTCGCCCGCCAATTCAGTACGATAATCAAACACAGACACATCTGCCGTCAGCTTTTGTTTATCGACTAATTCATTATAGAGTGGCGCTTGTTTACCCTCGGCCAAAAGTCTGGACAATATTTCTATGGCATAACTGTCTGGATGAAATTTTTCCGCCGTGGGCCATACCAGTGTCAGTTGCGGCAAGGTCGCAAAGTTATCTTCGTAGTAAAGATCCTTGGTTTGGGAAAGATTAGCAGGCTGCGTCGCCAGCGGTGCAATATCCTCGCCCCGTGGAATTTCGTCAAAGTACTTTTTAACCCACAACTTTGCCTGTTGTGTATCAAAATCACCCGCCACGACCAGTGTAACATTGTTCGGCACATACCATTTCTTGTAGAAGGCTTTTACATCGGCAAGGGATGCAGCTTGAATATCTTCAAGAGAACCTATGGTTTGCCAGCTGTAAGGGTGAGCCTCGGGATAAAGATTTTCAGTGATCACGCCGAATTTATGGCCATAAGGACGATTATCTACCCGTTGGCGTTTTTCATTTTTAACCACTTCCTTTTCTTTGGCTAACACAGGATCTGTTACCGTATTGATAAAGTAACCCAGCTTATCTGCTTCGGCCCACAGCATTTTTTCTAACCCGTCATTCGGTACAGTTTGCAGGTAATTCGTGACATCTCGACTGGTAGAACCGTTGGCTCCTGACCCCCCTATGCGAGCGCTCATTTCATCCAGGCCGCCTTTACCTAAGTTTTCCGACTCTAAAAACAACAAGTGTTCGAACAAATGGGCAAATCCTGTACGTCCAGGTTTTTCTCTGGCAGAGCCCACATGCGCGGCTAATGTAACGCCCACAACGGGATCAGAACGGTCCACATGGAAAATCACATTCAATCCGTTATCCAGCTGAAATTTTTCATACTGTATTTTGGTGGTTTGGGTAGCCGGCGCTTCACTCTTGCTTTTCGTTTTCGGTTGCGTTTTTATGTCATTGCACCCGGCAACGAGTACAAGGGTACAAGCCAACAAGCGTAAAGGAAGGGTTTTTACTTGCATGATCTGCCTTACAATTATGGTGTGGTTAAGGGATGCAGATTTCACTTTATCGGACAAACTAAGAATAAGCCAGAAAGAAACCCAGGATTGTGCTTCAATAGAAATAGGACATAAAACAAACACCTTAGGGCAACCGTAAAAAGGGTAAAAACAGTTGCAATAAATACTGTTTATTTATACAGTTGCCGCTGTGGCGCATTTATTATCATTTTTCTGCAAATACAGACCGGAGGCACAATATGGCGATTACCGTGCAATACGTTGTTACACATAAAGGGGTTGAAAAATTGGTTACTACCGATAAAAAGGAAGCCGATCAGTACGATAAAATGCTGGACGCAGCAGACAACTTAGCCACTTACATCGACGCCAAAGGCATAAAACTTGATGAGGCTATCATTGAAGAACTCTCGGTTATGCTGGCAAAAAATAAAGATGCCGTAACTAAACTCTTAAAAGGCACTTCGGCAACGGATGTACTAGAGGCAGAATCAGCGGACGTGGTGAAACTCAAAGCCAATAAATAAAGATAACTTGCAGCCCCGCACGTTACATAACGTTGAGAGAGATCAAATAATTAGGATATGCTAGGTCAATCGCCTGTCTAGGTAGTGCATATTCACCTGACGCTTTCCTATGTGAGATTATCTTGTTATGCCTGATTCACCTAATTTGCCAACCGACCACACGTCGTTTAAGGCCAACGAAGATGCGACGGGTGAGGCCGTGGGTCTTTCTCATCTTAAGTTTGCCTATAGCGAACAAGATAACCCTGTTATCGATATTCCCTCTTGGCATCTGGCAAAAAGTGAAAAATGTTTTATTGCCGGGCCTTCCGGCGCAGGTAAAAGTACGTTACTGAATTTACTAACCGGCACGCTGGCACCCACTGAAGGTGAGATTACGCTTCTTGGCCAGCCCTTTTCCTCGTTATCCTCACGAAAGCGGGATGCTTTTCGGGCTCGCCATATTGGCGTGGTCTTTCAGCAATTTAATTTAATTGAATACCTAACCGTTCAGCAAAATATTGAGGCAGCGGCCTATTTTTATAAAGGCAAGGCGGGCATGACTGAAGCACGCCAACGTATTCCTAGCATGCTGGAGCATCTACAACTCTCTCCGACCATTGGTCGCAAAAAAGCGGCAACATTAAGCGTAGGACAACGTCAACGAGTAGCTATTGCCAGAGCCCTTATCAATCGCCCTCAGTTACTTATTGCCGATGAGCCCACTTCGTCACTCGATGCTCAAACCCGCGATCAATTTATGCAACTTTTACTGGATATTGCCCAAGACACCGCCGTTATATTTGTTAGTCACGATGTCAGTCTGGCGCGTTATTTTTCCCGTCATGAAGATATCCGTGAGATCAACGCGATACAAGGAAACGTCCAATGAGACTAACCCTTGCAATAGAAAGTTTAAAGCATCGACGGGGCGCGGTATTGCTAACATTGATGTCCATTGTCATTAGTGTCAGCCTTTTATTGAGCGTTGAACATATTAGGGGGCAAGTAAAAGAAAGCTTCACCCGCACCGTATCGGGTACGGATCTCATTGTAGGCGGGAGAACCGGACAGCTAAATTTACTCCTGTACTCAGTTTTTCATATTGGTGAGTCAACCTCCCCCATAGATTGGAAAGACGTACAAACCATTACCAGCCATCCTCAAGTTGCTTGGTCGATTCCCTTGGTACTTGGAGATTCACACAAAGGCTATCGTGTAGTAGGAACCTCGAACGCCTACTTTGAGCATTTCCAATATGGTAATAAACAACATCTGAAGCTTGCCCATGGGCATACCTTTCAAAGCGATGACGATGCCGTACTGGGGTTCGATGTGGCCGAAGCATTGGGCTACCATGTCGGCGATGAAATTATCATTTCTCATGGGCTTGGTGCAGTTAGTTTTCAGCATCACAGCAACCATCCATTTATCGTTAGCGGCATTCTCGCCCCCACTGGAACACCGGTAGATCGCGCGATTCAAGTCACCATGCATGGCCTTGATGCCGCCCATGATCACAGCCATGGCAAGCATGAGCATGAAGGTAGCGAACATCCGCATCATGACAATGACGTTCATGAAGAAGATGGAGAGCATCACATTGCAATGGAACATGACCATGATGACGAACACCACCGCTTATCCACAGAACCCCCATCCCAAGTTTCCGCGGTGTTACTGGGGCTAAAAAATCGCGTTGCCGTACTACAAATTCAGCATCAGGTTAATCAATTTAAAGAAGCGCCGTTAATGGCAATTTTACCTGGCGTAGCATTAACCCAATTGTGGCAGTTGATGGGTAATGTTGAGAAGTTATTACTGGCGATCTCGGTACTTATCTTAGTCTCATCATTAGTTGGGTTAATTACGCTACTCCTTGTCACCTTAAGAGAAAGACAAAAAGAAATGGCGGTATTGCGGGCAATTGGTGCAGGTCCCTTCACGGTGTTGTTACTTATTCAAACCGAAGCCTTATTAATCAGCCTATTGGCCTGCTTAATCTCCATAGGCTTGGTTTCGGCAATCATTGCAATGACAGCCGATTGGATGAGTAGTGAATACGGACTATTTCTTAGTGCGGATATCTTTACCGGTAGCACAGCCATCGTGATAATGCTTGTATTGGCGGCCACCTGGTTAGCCAGTTTGGTACCCGCCATAAAAGCTTACCGTCAAGCACTGCATAGTGGCCTGTCGGGTTAACCGCCAGGCCTATTCTTACTAGCTTGGATTGCCGTCGGTAGAAAACCGGGTGATCACGGAATGTACTTCGCTAACGGTATTACGTAAGCGCTCACTCGCCATTAACGATGCTTCTGAGGCTTGGTGGGTACTTTTCGCGCCATCTGCGATTTCCACGATTTGCTGGTTAATGTGTTCGGCCACCGAACTTTGTTGTTCCACTGCCGTTGCCATTTCCAGCGTTTGCTCGGCGATAACGCTAACGGCAGCATTGATATCGGCCAGTGTAGTGCGGGTATCTTCCACCACTTTAGCCCCTTTCTCTGCTGACGCCATGCCGTCACCCGACACACGCACCGCGCGCTCGGTACGCTCAGCAAGCACTTGAATAATATGATGAATTCGGTCGGTGGAATCCCGGGTTTTAGAGGCAAGTGATCGTACCTCGTCGGCTACAACGGCAAACCCCCGTCCCTGCTCGCCGGCTCTGGCAGCTTCAATAGCGGCATTAAGGGCAAGCAAGTTAGTTTGATCGGCAATGGTAGAGATAATACTGGCGGCTTCGCCGATATCATTTGTCGATTGCGCCAGTTCTTGCACCGTCTGAGAAATTGAAGTCACCGCATCTTTAAGTTCATTGATGGCAGTTAATGCTTCATCGGCTTTGGCATTGCCGGCTTCAACATCCGAAGACGCGCTTCGGGCACTGTCAGCATTACTTTCAACCCGCTCGGCAACCCCCTGAATCGTCTGGGACATCTGATTTACCGCCGAGGCAATGGATTGTGTTGCTTCATTTTGCTGCATCACTGAACGGCTGGTAATTTCGGATTGTTCATGGGTTGAATCAGCAATACTATTTAAATCTTTTGCTCCTTCCCGAATGCGCTCCAAGGCTGTTCGATTACGCGCCAGTTCACCGGCGAGTACTAGCTTAGCCCGAGCCCGATGGGCTATATGATTAAAATAGGTCTGCGCCACCAATAAGTTAGAATAGCTCCCCGGCGACAAGGCAATAAGATCTAACCATTCTGCCTTTGACACTTGCTTCATCCACAATGCACACACAATAAGGCCAAGAGCCGCCAGCCCACCTGAGATCCCTCCGCCAAGCAAGGTAATAGCGACAACTAAAGGAATACCAACCACGATAAAGGGTAAGTAATGAGAAAGGTAATTTGCTACAAGGCTACTTTTGGGAATAGCCGCTGCGCCATTGCGCAAGCGTTTATAACATTGTTCTGCGCGGGTAATTTCCTGTGATGTCGCGGGAATACGCACTGACTCATAACCCACTATTTGTCCCTTTTCAAATACCGGTGTGACAAATGCGGAAACCCAATAGTGATCACCGTTTTTACGACGATTTTTCACCAAGCCCATCCAAATTCTCCCGGCTCTCAATGTTTTCCACATTTCTTTAAAGACCATAGAAGGCATATCCGGATGGCGGATAACATTATGATTTTTACCGATTAACTCATCTTTGGAATACCCACTAGCTTCAGTGAATGCATCATTACAATGAAGGATAACCCCCCTTGTATCAGTGGATGAGATCAATCTTGATTCGGGCGAAAGAGGGTATAACACCTGAGTTACAGGTTGATTGTTACGCATTCTATTTCTCACTATAGCGATGGTCAAACAACGTAGGATCCAATGGCTTTCAATGGCTACCTGTCCTCTATGGAAATTTTATACTTATAGGTAATAGAAAGCCGGTATGCGGTTCAATTATAATACAATTTCATTTTTTTGTATGAGTTTATGCAAAGTAAATGTCAACAATAACCGGTCGTTATTGTTGAGCATACAAAGAGAAATTAGGTAAGAGAAATTCCCTTCCTCTTACGGGCAAATCCACAGCCTAAATTAAATCAGATAGTCTGCTCTGAAATCTTATCAAGAATTAACACAACTTCAGCACTGGCACTTTCCATGCGTTGCAGCAAAGACTCCGCCTCACCATCATTACCATCCAGTGCGGCCTGTATGGCCTGAACACCGAGACGATGGACTTCAGCATGAGGCTTATCTAACTGACCAAATGCCATGCTTTTACCCACTGCGGTGTGGGTCTGTTCTTTGTACCACTGCCCCAGACGACAAGCGTGATGGTCTGCGAATTCTTCTGGCTTCTTATGACTTTGCCCGCAAATAACCCCATAGACTTCACTTTTCCAAACCACATGATCCAACTTCACGGTTTGTACAAAAGTCTGTAACGAGGCCTCGGTTATCGTATCTTTCATACTGGTGCTAAATTCCACCATTTTTTCGTAATTTCCGTGCAACCCGCTAACGCCCTCTGAAAGGTGCTCGTTATTTTCCTGCAGCTCACCCACCACACCCACGGCAGCTCGGGTGGACTGAATAATGCCCTGCACCAGTTCAGCCACCTCATTTGCCGATTTATTGGTTTCGTTTGCCAGCGCTCTGACTTCGTCGGCTACCACACTAAAACCACGGCCGGCATCCCCTGCTCGCGCCGCTTCAATGGCCGCGTTAAGTGCAAGTAAGTTAGTTTGATCAGAAATACTGGTAATAGTAGAAACAAATTTATTAATGTTATCTGCGGTATCGGAAAGACCAGAAATACGCTCGCTCATCTGCGTCATTTTACTATTGAGCATTTCCATTTCAGTAAGAATAGTTTGGAGCGATTGTGAGCTTTCGTTAAACACATCACTAATGTTGAGAATATATTCCTTTTCTTCATTTATTTTTAAAAACGAACTTAAAACCGTTTCCCGAATACCGCCAATTTGCTGCAACGATTCGAGCATGGCTTTTTTTAATCCGCCATACTGATCTTTAGAAGACGCCGCCAATTTATCAGCATCAGACTGCGCGTCGGCCAATTGCGCTTCTAACTCAGCGATCTTATCCCTTAACGATACATTTTCTGAAACTAATGCCTTATTCTCGTTTACTTTCGCATCCAAGGTTGATCTTAGTACCAGCATGCTATCTCCTATAAACTAGCGCTAATTGCAGTCTTTACCTGTAAAAACCATAATACCATTCAATACATTTAAACTTAGCAGGAATCACTTATAATTGCATAACCGCTAGTTTCTTCTTCTATCGGCACAAACCGCAGATCTCTTTACTCTTTTCTCTATGTTAAACAGCAGGTTTCATTCCATATCAAGCCAATTTCATCAACCATTGATGTAATCTCCCCTCTGCACTTCCTGTGGATAAGTCTGTGAACGAAACCCCAGTAATACTGTGGAAAAGTCCGCTTTTCTGGCTCAATTTAGGGTTTCCCCATTCCCTTTATTTCCACGTTCTTGTGACTGCTATTTCAGCCACCTAAATCAGGTTATTAAACAAAAGCCAAACAACAACTGAAAAAACGAAGATGCGTTTTGTTCGTCATCACATTTTTCATTTGCAAAATCGATGAGTAGGTGTTGACGATGGGATAATTGTATGGATCGGATCAAATCTAGTAAAAATGGGGGGTGTAGCGCAATTTAAAACATTTGTATAAAAAGAAAACGCCCCTGCCTGTTGCTCAAGCACCTGTGTGACGGCTTAAGGATATCAAGGTTATTAACGCACACATTCCCCCCTAGTCGTGCCTAAACAGGTCTGCTTGGAAAAAGGACTTTGCCGCTATCATCCATAAGCACTTCCTGAAAAAACAGTCGTTTTTTACGGTTGTTCACAAGAGGGGATATGTGCTTATACAACGAAAGTATAACCTGTGGAAATCTTTATCCGAAGCCATTGTATAAATAGCGCCGCACCGCAGACACAAAAAAAGGCCCCATGGGCCTTTTTTATTAACGAAGGAATTATTATTCCGCCGTTTCGTAACGTTTGGCGCTAGCGATAATTTCTTCTTTTGCTGCTGCAGCATCTGCCCAACCATCGATTTCAACCCATTTTCCAGGCTCAAGATCTTTGTAGTGAGAGAAGAAATGCTCAATTTGTTGCTTCAGTAACTCAGGCACATCGTTGATATCTTTTACATCACGATAAATCGTAGACAACTTATCAACGGGAACCGCCAACACTTTAGCATCAGTACCCGATTCGTCAGTCATATTAAGTACGCCAACAGGACGACACTTAATTACGGAACCACTTATAATCGGAAACGGTGTCATCACTAATACATCAACAGGATCGCCGTCTTCAGACAGAGTATTGTTAACATAACCATAGTTTACAGGGTAATGCATGCAGGTGGCCATAAAACGGTCCACAAACATAGCGCCGGTTTCTTTATCAACTTCGTATTTCACCGGATTAGCCTGGGCTGGAATTTCGATGATTACATTCACAACTTCTGGCATATCTTTACCAGCAGGAACGGAGTTAAGGCTCATGAAATAGTCCTTTGTTTACTTAATTAAAATGGAATTTAGCCGGGAAAAAAAACGTATCGCATTTTCTTTCCCGGGTAAATCGCGCATAAGTATACGGTGAGTACGGCAAAATAAAAACTGCTTAAGACACATGTCTTAGGTGCTGTTCATTATTTTGCCGGTGAATAGGCTTATTTTGCGTTGTCAAAATAGGACAAGCAGGTTTCCACTTCTTCTTTTGAACCTAACAGTACAGGCACCCGTTGGTGAATTTCTGTGGGCATAACTTCCATAATACGTCCCTCGCCCGTTTCACCTAGACCACCCGCCTGTTCCATCAAAAAGGCCATGGGGTTGGCTTCGTATAACAAACGAAGTTTACCGGGTTTCGATGGGTTACGATTATCATAAGGGTACATAAAAATACCGCCACGACAAAGTACACGGTGGATATCCCCCACCATGGCCGCCACCCAGCGCATATTGAAGTTCTTTCCTCGCGGACCATCACTTCCAGCCAGCAAATCATCCACATAGGCTTTCATGGGCCCTTCCCAATGACGCTGGTTCGACGCGTTGATTGCAAATTCCGTTGTTTGCTCCGGCACTTGAATATTCGGATGGGTAAGCAAAAAGCCGCCATGGGTTTTATCCAGTGTGTAGATATGTGTTCCCCGTCCTGTGGTCATGGCCAGCATGGTTGAGGGCCCGTATAACACATAACCTGCCGCGACCATTTGAGTGCCAGGCTGTAAAAAGGCAGAGGGATCATCCGGCTCCATCCACTGAGGCGCATGGGCAATAGAAAAAATGGTACCGATCAGGCTGTTTATTTCCGTGTTTGATGAACCATCGAGGGGATCAAAACTCACCAAATAATTCCCTTCAGGATTACAAGGAACCACCGTATCTTCTTCTTCAGAGGAAATGGCTTTCACATAGCCGGATTCGGCCAAGGTATCCTTTAAAATTTGATTGGAAATCACATCCAGTTTTTTTTGTGTTTCCCCTTGAACATTCTCACTCAGCGTAGACCCTAACACACCAGCTAGCGCCCCTTGACTTACGCGGAAAGAGATTTCCTTACATCCTGCCAGCAAAGTACGTATTAGAAGTATCAGTTCGAGGGGAGCCCCGTCTTTTTGAAGTTGAGAATTTAATCGTTTCATTGTAAGCAATAGCCTTGTTTTATTTGCATGTAGGGTGACAATTTGGGTAATGGTCGGCGATCCTGCCAACATAACCCTAAATAAACACTGCTTCTTCGATGTTATACAACCATTGCGCGCACAACACGCCGTAAGCTTTTTTAATTTAATGGAAACAGTTAAAAATGATTGTAACCGCGAATGGGCCGAAGGGAAACGGCTTATTCTGATATTGGCATGCACACGGGTAGTTCTGCTAAAGTAGCCGCCTTAATTAAACACGGGAATCTTATGCACGTTCATATTCTTGGGATTTGTGGCAGCTTTATGGGTGGCATTGCCGCAATCGCTAAATCTTTGGGCCACACGGTGACAGGCTCTGACCGCAATGTTTATCCACCAATGAGTACCCAATTGGAAGCCTTGGGCATTACGCTGACTGAAGGATACGATCCTAGCCAATTCGAACCGGCGCCGGATATGGTAATCATTGGCAATGCCATGTCCCGTGGCAATCCTGCGGTAGAATATGTACTAGACAGAAATTTACCTTATACCAGTGGTCCCCAGTGGTTATTGGATAATTTACTCACCTCTCGCTGGGTTATTGGAATTGCCGGTACCCACGGAAAAACCACCACCTCCAGTATGGTGGCTTGGATCCTTGAACACGCGGGTTTAAACCCCGGTTTTCTCATTGGCGGCATTCCGCAAAATTTTGGTATTTCCGCCCGGGTGGGAGACAGCCCATTTTTCGTAATTGAAGCGGATGAATACGATAGCGCGTTTTTTGATAAACGCTCCAAGTTTGTTCACTATCGCCCCCGCACACTGATTTTGAATAATTTGGAATTTGATCACGCGGATATTTTTGCCGATCTCGGCGCCATTCAAACCCAATTCCACCACCTAATTCGCACTGTGCCTCAAAACGGACTCATCGTTTCCCCTAAGGATGATAAAGCCCTACATGAAACCTTAACCAGAGGCTGCTGGTCGGAGCAACAGTTCTTAGGTACTGACTGGCAGGCCCAACTAAACCAAGCCGACGGCAGCGATTTCAACGTGTTGTTTAAAGGCGAAACCATTGGCACCGTTAGATGGGAGTTAGTGGGTCAGCACAATGTGGATAACGCCTTAATGGCTATTGCCGCTGCCCATCATGCGGGGGTTACCACCCTTGATGCCATAAATGCATTAACACAGTTTAAAAATGTGAAGCGGCGTATGGAATGCAAAGGCCAAATTAACGGCGTCACCTTGTACGATGATTTTGCCCATCATCCCACCGCCATTGCCACCACCCTTAAAGGGTTACGTGACAAAGTGGGTAATAGCCGCATTATTGCCATTCTTGAACCACGTTCCAATACCATGAAAATGGGGGTGCATCAGCATACCCTGGCAAATAGCTGGCAACAGGCTGATGAAGTCTTATTGTTTGAGCCTCCGGGTATGGACTGGTCTCTCGCCGATGCAGCCAAAACCAGCGCCACACCGGCACTCTGTTATCATGACGTTGAGCACATTGTGCAACGGGTAAAAGACGAACACCAACCCGGTGATCATATACTGGTCATGAGTAATGGTGGATTTGAAGGCATTCATCAACGATTGCTTGATATACTGCAATAAGTTCACTTTGACTTTATCATCGGCACAAGAGTGTCTAATTGGCGGAATACACTATGGCAACAAAACAAGTCACGCTAGCGATAACAGGCGCATCTGGGGCACCTTACGCGCTGCGGTTATTAGAGGTGTTGGTGAAGGCCGACATCGACGTATTTGTGCTGATGTCATCAGCCGCCAAAGTGGTTTTTGCCACGGAAGAGAACATGAAGTTCCCCGGCAACCCCGAAGCCGCCAGTGCCTTTTTAGGTCAGCACTTTAATGCTCGCGAGGGCCAGATAACGGTCTTTGGTAGAGATGACTGGTTTTCACCGGTGGCATCAGGCTCTGCGGCACCTAAGCAGATGGTCATATGTCCCTGTTCAACGGGAACCTTATCCTCCGTCGCGGTAGGGGCCAGCGACAACCTGATAGAACGGGCGGCGGATGTTATATTAAAAGAACGAGGTCAACTCCTTCTTGTCACCCGAGAAATGCCGTTATCATCCCTCCATCTGGAGAATATGCTTAAACTGTCACAAATGGGGGCCATCATTATGCCAGCGTCACCGGGCTTTTATCATAACCCCCAAAACATCGGCGATCTGGTAGATTTCGTCGTCGCCCGTATTCTTGACCATTTGGGCGTCGATCACACGTTGATGATGCGTTGGGGTTATCAACCAAGTAACAAAAATTAAAATAAAGAGGAAAATTCATGCAAGTGTTTGCTAAACGCACGATTGCGCTGGCGCTGTGTTTCGCGTCAGGATTAATGACAAGCTTACCGGCCTTAGGCTGGGGGCAAACAGGGCACCGCATAACCGGAGCCATTGCCGAGAAACATCTCACACCGGCGGCAAAAGCTGCCATCGTGAAATTGCTACCGAACGAATCACTGGCAGAAGCGTCAACTTACGCCGACGAAATGCGTTCTGACCCCGATGTATTTTGGCGCAAAACCTCACCGCCATGGCATTATGTAACCGTCCCCGAAGGCAAAACTTATACCCAGGTAGGCGCGCCGGAGCAAGGCGATGCCTACACAGCATTAATGCATTTTACCAAGATATTGAAAGATAAATCAGCGAGTCGTCAAGACAAACAGCTGGCCTTGCGCTTCGTGGTTCATATTATCGGCGATCTACACCAACCCCTTCATGCGGGCAATGGCACCGACCGTGGCGGTAACGATGTAAAAGTGCGCTTTTTCTGGGAAGACACCAATCTTCATACGGTTTGGGATTCAAAAATGCTCGATAGCAAGAAATTGTCTTATACCGAGTGGACAAACTGGCTCGATAAGAAGATTAGCGCGAAGGATATTCAGCAATGGCATACTCTGGATCCCAATGTATGGATTGCTGAAAGTATCGCAATTCGCGATACCTTGTATCCAGAAGATGCCAATAATCTCAGTTATGATTATGTGTACGAATTTTTACCCATCGAAAAACAACGCCTACAGAAAGCGGGGATTCGTATTGCCGATTATTTAAATAACATTTTTGCGGTAACGGACAAAACCCAGTAATGCATTTGGCTTGGGCCGCTGGATACCGGTTAATCGAGATCCAGCGGTTCAGGTGATAAGATAACCCCAGTGCTGTCGGCGTAAATATGGTCTTCAGGCAAAAATGTCACGCCACCAAAATTTACCGGAATATCAACATCACCAATACTTTCTACATCTGCATTTACAGGAATAGAGGCCACGGCCATAATACCGATATCCAAATCAGACAAGGCATCCACTTCCCTAACACTGCCGTAACAGATAATTCCTTCCCAATCGTTATCGATAGCTAATTGGGCTGACGACGCATCTAACAGCGCACGTCGGGATGAACCCCCGCCGTCGATGAGTAACACCTTCCCGGCCCCCGGTTGAGCCAGTACGCGATCGATTAACCCCCGGTCTTCAAAACACTTAATGGTAGTTATTTCGCCACCAAAAGAATAACGCCCACCGTAACTAACAAATATTGGGTCTACCACATCGACGCTGTCTGCAAATAAATCGCATAATTCAGAAGTGTTATAGTCCATCGTTGTGCCTTTTCGCTGAAGATAAACGCCGCATAGCAACGGTCTCATTGACAGTTGCTATCCATCTGATTTTACAGGCCGGCAAATGCCTCACATATCCGGTATTCACAGCCTGGCTCTAGCATAGCATTATTTATTGTTATATAAATACAAAATCCCTCAAATACAACGATGCACATACGTTGTCGTGCTGTCACAAAGAGTTCTTTTTTTTGTCACGGTGTGGTCACAGACCCTGTTTAAATTCTATTCTATTCCGGCATGAGAGTACCCAGGCGATGTTTAGACTAAAAACCTTGTCGAAAGCCGATACCCATTTATTCTTCCGGCTTTATCGACTGACACAAAAACGAAATTGCACTAGCATCATCTGGCTTTCAAAAACCGGTGACGGCTACCTGTATTTCTGCATTGGGTTGTTGTTATGGGTATTTGAACCTCAATACGGTGAATTATTTTTATATACCGCGTTGATGGCATACGCGCTGGAACTCCCCCTTTATGTGGTTTTAAAGAAAATGTTTAAACGGCCCCGTCCTTGCGATTTGCTGGCGGGTTTTACCGCACACGTGACACCCTCAGACAAGTTTAGCTTACCCTCTGGTCATACTGCCGCGGCTTTTCTTATGGCCAGCATTGTGAGCCACTTTTATCCCCCTTTCGCAATACTGGCATATGG
>NZ_JBAHZB010000099.1:0-12860 GCF_036697315.1 Alteromonas sp. 14N.309.X.WAT.G.H12 | reverse complement strand
GCCATAACCCCAAACTTTCCTGTTTCAAGCTTAACCTTTGAAAAAGGTAGAAACTTCAGTGTGTCATCATTAGGTTATAAAACCATGACCCTGGAAAGCAAAAGACCCGCAAAATTAGGCGTAGGGGATACCTTCGATTTCCAGTTTCCGGATGTTCCCGGTTTACCAAAGGGCCTGGTGATCAACTATGTAGCATCGGCGATAAAGTTTAATAAAGAGACAGAAAAATACGAAACCCACTTTAAGATGGCCGCTACCGTGAACCCTAAAATTACGCAAGTTCTTGAAAAATACATCAACCTTGCATCTTTTCAGCAGCCCTTACAACGGCAACTGGAAAGTGAACGAACCATGCAGGATCTTGAGCGGGATCGTATTTTGGACAATACCCCATGGGTGCCTTTGTTTATCAATCGCACGCCAAAAGGACTGCGACCCAAAATGGTGTTGTTTACCAAAACAAACGAAGGACAAAGTGGCGGACGCCCCATGTTGGACATTGCCACGGGAAAACGGCTTTTCCCTCGTATGATGACGGAAATGCTGCGTTACAAAGAAGCTTATATTATCAGCGGCACTATGCAGTCGAAACAAGGGGATTATTCACTGACGGCAACGTTACGGGAACTTGAATCCAGTGATCTGCTCGCACCGGTAATTCATATCATGAACAAAAACGGCAGTTTGCGTTGCTTGCAATGTCGACTTGCGAATGTGGAAGCCGAAGATAAACAAAAAGCGTTTTCCATTCATGATCTTACCTTACTTGACTATCCCGAGCTTGCCGAGCTCGACAAAATTATCTTTTATAAAGATGTCACCTCATCCCTCACAGACCTGGTGATCACCGAAAAACGTAACATTCCCGCTGTCGCAGAGGATTTTATCCATGATGTCAACACGTATACGATTGATATCATCAGAGAAGAAGGCTTAGACAACCGGGCAGAATCACGCTTTTTATTTGATAAAGCTGGGGTGGTAAAAACCGGCTTACTAAGTGCGATACCCGTTACTATTAAAGATATTTCCGTGCGTGGTATGCGTCTGGTATTTGACCAAGCCCCCAAGCGTGTGGATAAAGAACTTAAGGTTTCAGTGCCTGAGCTTAAAATAAAAAATCAAAAATATGAGGTTGTTGATTATAACCCGAATACACAGGAAGCCAGGTTAAGATTACCAACAAAGCGGGATGCCATTGCCAGCAGTATTGGTCAGTTCGTGAAGAACAATGCCGCCTATTTTAAAAATCGTGATTTGGCACTTCTACAGAGAAATACCCATCGTTTTGTTTGGGAGCTGGCAATACGACATCATCCATCAGCAAGTATATTGTGTACCACCAATCGCTATCTACTCAATCGTTTAAAAACCGTGTATCAGACCGCCGGTTGCGATGATCTTTATCCCTTCACCCAAGTGGGTAATGTGGTACCCATGCATGGTTTCTTTGCTGACAGGGAAGCACAAAAACCCAAATCTGAGTTACTTTCGGCGATTTTTAGTGGGGCGATTAGCACTACGTCGGTGTTTCATTGTGTGCGGAACAGCGACAGTAAACTGGTTTACCTTCCGGAACGGGGATTCCGCTTCGGGCCCTTACGTAGCAACGTGAAGCAACAAGTACAAAGTCATAAAGTGGCGTTATGCGTAACCCGAATTGACGTCAGTCGCTGTGCCTCGGCACTTACACCACTATCGAAAAAACGGCTTGCCCAATTATCTCGCATTGATAAGCCCATGTATGACAGATTTAGTGTTATGCAAACGTCCTATACCCACGTTTTATTTCTGACCAGTGAATCTGTGCTACATAATGCGATTATTAACGCTTCGCTTCGTCCCCATATGCAGGCAGTCAAAAAGGTGCATCGCGCAGAAGCCTGAAACCGAGTATTTTGAGTTATTGTGTGTCATGTTTCTTTTCAATTTGCTATCCTGATACATAGTTAGAAAATCAAGGGTTTTTGCGTTGAAAGGAATTATAACCTTACTACTTATCGTAGTTCTTTTAGCGTTTGCATTTGCTATTGGCTCTCAAAATGACGCATTTGTATCGGTGAACTATCTCATTGCACAAGCACAGTTGCGAGTTTCAACACTTATTGCGATCACGTTAGCGTTGGGCATAGTTATCGGTATTTTGATAATGTTGTTAAGTTGGTTAAGTCTTAGAGTACAACTTGTCGCAGCCCGAACTCGACTTCGTAAACTTACAAAAGAATAGTACATGCTTGAATTGCTGTTTCTCTTATTGCCTGTTGCGGCTGGTTACGGTTGGATCATGGGCCGTAATAGTGTTCGCCAGGCTCAAAGGAAGCAGTCGAGCATACTTTCCCGCCATTATTACAAAGGCCTTAATTTCCTGCTGTCGGATCAACCGGACAAGGCAGTAGATACCCTGATAAAAATGATTAACCTAAACAGCGATACGGTGGAAACCCATATCGCCATGGGCAATTTTTTTCGTCACAGAGGGGAAACGGACAGGGCGATTAAAATACATCAGAATCTGGTCAACAGAGATGAGATTCAGCCTAGCCAACAGGAAAATGCCTTAAAAGAGTTGGGCAAAGATTATATGCAGGCGGGGTTTCTTGAACGTGCCGAAAATGCCTATCTACAGCTTTTAAATAGCGATAAACATCTACTGGATGCGCAACAACACCTTTTCAGTATTTATCAAACCACGAAAGAATGGCAACGTGCCATTGAATTGGCCGAGCGCATGGTGAATTGCCATGGTGATAATGACGATGTCAGCGAGCGCTTATCTCATTTTTACTGTGAACAAGCCGAAAACGAGTTAAAACAGAACAAAACCGGCGATGCGCTTATTTTGTTGCAAAAGGCGGTGAATGCCGACGAACATGCTGTGCGGCCGTGGCTTATGTTAGGAGAGATCGCTCTTACTCAGAAGCGTTTCGATGATGCCCGTCATTATTTTGTACAGGTAGCGGAACATGATATTACCTGGTTTAGCGAAGCCATTCCGAGTTTAGAGAAGATTGCTGAAGAAACCGACAAATGGGATCTTTTTGAACAGTTGTTGTCAGCCCATTGGCATGAATGCGCCACGTCATATTTGGCCATGGTGGATATAAAAATTCACCAAGGTAAACACCAGGAAGCTGCAGACTACCTCATAGAACAACTTCGCCAGCGGCCTACCATGAAAGGCTTTAAAACCTTGATGGGGCTGTATATCGATCAAATTGACGATAAGGCATCCGCCGATAGCCTACGTTTATTAAAAGAACTGGTGGAAGAACAAATTACCCAGCGGCCTAAATATCGCTGTGTGAGCTGTGGGTTTTCAGGCAGAAAATTATACTGGCTGTGCCCCTCCTGTAAAAAGTGGAATGTAGTAAAACCAATTAAAGGCTTAGATGGAGAGTAACGCTTCAATGCAAGATCCAAAAGTAATCGTGGCTTTAGACTATGATAATGAAACCAAGGCGCTGGCGTTTGTTGATACGCTGGACCCGTCATTATGTCGCCTTAAGGTGGGTAAAGAAATGTTTACCCTTTTCGGCCCTGAGTTGGTAAAACAACTGATTGGTAAAGGCTTTGATATTTTCCTCGATTTAAAATTTCATGATATTCCCAATACTGTAGCTAAAGCGTGTAAAGCGGCTGCCGAGCTAGGTGTGTGGATGGTGAATGTGCACGCCAGCGGTGGGTTGGAAATGATGAAAGCGGCGAAGCAGGCTATCGACAATAGTGCCCATCCTCAAACCAAACTGATTGCGGTCACTGTGCTAACCAGCATGGATGAGGCCCAACTGGCCCGTGTCGTTCCTAATACTACGCCCAAGGAGCATGTGGAAAAGTTGGCTTTGCTAACACAGGAAGCTGGATTAGATGGTGTGGTGTGTTCCGCACAAGAAGCGGTAATGTTGCGTTCTTACGTGTCGCCCTCATTTTTGTTAGTGACCCCAGGTATTCGCCCTAAAGGCAGTGAAGTGGGGGATCAGAAACGAGTCATGACACCACAAGAAGCGATGAAATCCGGAGTGAGTTATTTAGTGATGGGCCGACCTATTACCCAAGCCCAGGATCCCATTGCCGTTTTAAAAAGTGTTAACGCCAGCATATAGCAGTGCATTACTGGAACTACAGATAAAAATAAGGCGAGTATAAAACTCGCCTTCATTTATTCCGCCGTTGGGATTTTTCGCAAAATCTATTGCTATTTCAAGGCTTCTTCAGCTGGGGTATAGGTTAAACCTAAAGATTCACCCAAGGCATCAACGACGGCTTTATAGGTCACTTTACCTTCATGTACGTTCAATCCGTTTAGCAGGTGTTTGTCATCAAGCAGGGCTTGTTTTGCACCTTTATTCGCTAATGCAAGGCCAAACGGTAAGGTTGCATTGTTCAACGCAATGGTTGAAGTGCGTGCCACGCCGCCTGGCATATTGGCAACACAATAATGCACAACATCATCTACCACATAAACAGGATCTTGGTGGGTTGTTGCTTTGGAGGTTTCAAAACAACCGCCTTGGTCAATGGCTACGTCAACCACCACAGCGCCGGGCTTCATGGCTTTAATATGCGCTGCATTAAGTAGTTTCGGTGCAGTGGCCCCTGGAATAAGTACGGCACCGACAACCAGATCCGCTTCTGCGCTGTATTGCTCGATGGCATCCACAGTGGAAAATACGGTTTTCACTTGGCCATTGAAGATGTCGTCTAACTGACGAAGTCTTGGCAAGGAGCGATCAAGAATCGTGACGTCAGCGCCCAGACCCAGTGCCATTTTTGCGGCATTGGTGCCCACAACACCACCACCGATCACCAATACCTTGCCCGGAGCCACGCCAGGTACACCACCAAGCAATGTTCCACTACCGCCATTGGCTTTTTCAAGATAATGTGCGCCCGCTTGAACAGACATACGACCGGCTACTTCACTCATAGGTGCAAGTAAAGGCAGGCCATTGCGATCGTCGGTGACGGTTTCATAGGCAATACAGGTTGCACCAGAAGCAATAAGCAGTTCTGTTTGTACCGGATCCGGGGCTAAATGGAGATAAGTATATAAGGTTTGCCCTTTGCGTAACATTTTACATTCGTTTGGCTGAGGCTCTTTAACTTTAACAATCATTTCTGCTTCAGCGAAAACTTGCTGTGCTGTAGAGGCTATGGTTGCACCAGCGGCGATATAATCATCATCGCTAAATCCAATGGCTGCACCTGCTTGGGTTTCAACAACAATATTGTGACCATGGGCTGCAAATTCTTTTACCGCGGCTGGCGTCAGGCCTACACGGTATTCATGATTTTTTATTTCTTTCGGTACACCGACTAACATAATTAACCTCTACATAATTAACATGGGTAGGAAAGGTCAAAAGTATACGATAGTTAAAATAGAAGTTTGTGCTGAAGATTGACGTTAAGCAGAGTATAATTTTGAAAAACAGCCATATTGCAGAGAATTATATGCTGGTAAAAACCCCTAAAAGCCTCGATCGAATCGATAGAAACATTTTAAAAGCACTGCAAAAAGACGGTCGGATCTCCAATGTGGAATTGGCCAAAACGGTGGGCTTAAGTGCAAGCCCTTGCCTTGACAGAGTGCGGCGTCTGGAGGCTCAGGGCTATATCAAAGGCTATCATGCCGAATTGGACCCGGAGAAACTAGGTGCAGCCATGTTAGTTTTTGTTGAGATCACACTTACCAAAACATCCGTAGATATCTTTGCAGAATTTTCTTCTGCGGTACAAGAACATGAAGATATCCAGGAATGTCATTTGGTGTCTGGGGATTTTGATTTTCTGTTAAAAGCGCGCGTGGCGGATATGTCCAGCTATCGACGTTTGCTCGGCGATACCTTGCTACGGTTACCCGGCGTGAGTGAATCTCGCACTTATGTGGTGATGGAACAGGTCAAAAGCACCACTGCATTAAGAATTCAGACAAAGTAAAATCAGCCTGCGTTCAGTATAAAGGGTTAACATGGTGAACAAGACACAGTTTATGGTAGTCTTTAATGTTCTTACAGGCGGATTATTTGGCAATGCTCGATTAATCAACGCATGTAGGTGAATTAAAACAGTATAAAAGCAATAATAATAAATAACTCAACTAGATACCTGCTTTTTTACCGGCGACAAGGAATGCAGATCGCGGGGCAGGTTACGTACAGTGATTAAGGGTTTATGGCGCGTTTAACAGGTCTACAGCGATTACTTGAAGCAGGCATGATACTTGTCTGTGTGTTCGCATTTTTTATTCTTTTGGCTTTAGCTTCCTTTCATCCTGGTGATCCCGGTTGGAGTCAGGCCGGTTTGCAGCTTGAAATCCATAACTGGGTAGGGGCTTCAGGTGCATGGATCGCCGATCTTCTATTATTTACCTTCGGTTGGTTAGCTTACCTGCTACCGTTTTGTTTTGCCTTTATGGGCTGGTTTTTGTTTCAGCACGTGAAAGAGCTGGATGAGTTTGATTATTTAACCATCGGCCTTAGGATCATCGGCGCCTTACTGATTGCCCTTGGTATTACCGGTATTGCCAGTATTAATTTTAATGATCTTTATAATTTTTCCGCTGGCGGTTTTGTGGGGGATGTTATTAGTTCTGCACTTATCCCTTATTTTAATAAAGCGGGCACGATCCTATTATTGCTGTGCTTCTTTTGTACCGGATTTACGTTATTAACGGGTATCAGTTGGCTGGATATCATTGATAATATCGGTGGTGCTACACTTTGGTTTGGTCGTAAGACCATCTTGCTACCCCAACAACTTATGGGGTTAGAAATGCCTAAACTTGCATTACCAACCCGTGATAAAGAGGTAGGGGAGGGGACACAGCAGTCCCTTGAAGTGACCAGCTTGCGTGCAGAACCCCCTGCGTCGGAAGACGCGCCGTTATCTCACCGTTCTTCGTCGAATGACGATGTACGCAATGAACCGACCATTGGCATTCCCGATGAAATATTCTCTACCGAGGATGAGCCTCCTTTTATTGTTGATGATGAAAAAATCACATTGAATCAGGCAGCGGCACCCATAGAAGAAGAGAAAAAAGCATCTGGTTTCTCATTTAGCCATTTAAAAGAGAAGCTAACACCCCAGAAAAAAGAGGCATCGTCGACTACAGAACAACACGCATCTGAGACCGATACTACACCTGTGGTGAAACCCGAGAAGCCAGCTAAAAAGCCCACAACGTTGGCCGAAGCGGTGGCGGCAAAAGAAGCAGAAAAGGCCGAGTTGGCCACACTAGGGCCCATGCCATCCTTTGATTTATTAGAGCGGCCGGACAGAAAAGAGAACCCCATTACCCAGGAAGAGATGGATATGGTTTCTCGTCTTGTGGAAGATAAGTTGGCTGATTTCAATATTGAGGCAAGCGTGGTTGGTGTGTATCCAGGCCCCGTTATTACGCGCTTTGAGTTAGATTTAGCGCCCGGAGTCAAAGTCAGTAAGATCACCAGTTTGTCGAAGGATTTAGCCAGAGCCATGTCGGCTATCTCGGTTCGGGTAGTGGAAGTGATCCCAGGAAAATCGGTGATAGGGCTGGAATTACCAAACAAAAAGCGGGAGATGGTTCGCTTAAGTGAAGTGATTTCCTGCGACGCATTTCAAAGTAGTAAATCGCCCCTTACCATGGTTTTAGGGGCCGATATAAGCGGTAAGCCGGTTATTGTAGATTTAGCAAAAATGCCTCACTTACTGGTCGCGGGCACCACAGGTTCGGGGAAATCTGTGGGCGTAAACGTCATGATATTAAGCTTATTGTATAAGTCCACACCTGACGATGTACGCATGATCATGATTGATCCCAAGATGCTCGAATTATCCGTTTACGAAGGAATTCCGCACTTGTTAGCTGAAGTGGTCACCGATATGAAAGAGGCGGCCAATGCCTTGCGCTGGTGTGTCGGCGAGATGGAGCGCCGGTATAAGCTTATGTCAGCGCTAGGTGTGCGAAACTTAAAAGGATATAACGCCAAGGTGTTGCAAGCCAAAGCGGATGGAGAGCCAATTAAAGATCCCTTGTGGCGCACCGAAGATAGTATGGAAGAAGAAGCACCGGATTTAGATAAATTACCTGCCATCGTGGTTGTGGTGGACGAATTCGCAGACATGATGATGATTGTGGGTAAGAAAGTAGAAGAACTCATTGCCCGTATTGCCCAAAAAGCGAGGGCGGCGGGAATACATCTGATTTTAGCCACTCAACGCCCGTCGGTGGATGTTATTACCGGTTTGATTAAAGCCAATATACCGACCCGTATTGCCTTTCAGGTATCCAGCAAAATTGACTCGCGAACCATTTTAGATCAGCAAGGGGCTGAAGCCTTACTGGGCATGGGGGATATGCTTTATTTGCCTCCGGGAAGTCCAGTACCTACTCGTGTTCACGGTGCGTTTGTGGATGATCACGAAGTTCATGCGGTGGTGAGTGATTGGAAAAAACGGGGTGAACCCAATTATATCGATGAAATTCTCAACGGTGAGGCCACGGCGGAAGTCTTATTGCCCGGCGAACAACCAGAGAATGCAGATCAAGAATACGATGCCTTTTTTGATGAGGCGGTGGCGTTTGTCACAGAAACCCGTCGTGCCAGCGTATCTTCCGTGCAGCGCAAATTTAGAATTGGCTACAATCGCGCAGCAAGATTGGTAGAACAAATGGAAGCCAATGGTGTGGTCTCTTCGCCGGGACACAATGGTAATCGTGAAGTGTTGGCGCCACCTGCGCCTAAGGAATAATCCATGATAAAGAAAACACGCCTGTTAATTGGCTTTGTTGTTATGGTCGTCAGCCATTTGAGCATGGCTGAGATCTCACCGTCTGCGTCGGCGCTAAAAAAGACGTTAATGGGGATTGAACAATATCAGGCAAAATTCCATCAAAAAGTCACCGATGCTGCCGGTAATGTGGTGCAAGAAGCCACGGGGATCTTAACCTTGGCCCGACCGAATCAATTGCGCTGGGAAACCCATTCACCCAATGAAAGTTTATTGATCGCCGACGGTAGCGCGGTTTGGTATATCGATCCGTTTGCCGAACAGGTTACCATCTTAGATCAAGCCAATGCGGTTGAGAACAACCCGGTTATTTTACTGACTTCCAATGATGACAGTACATGGGAAAAGTTTACGGTACAGACGGCAATGGGCGAATCTAATTCCTATATTATTGAACCGGTGGAGCCTGACGGACAGGTTCATCGCCTGATCGTAACCTTTAAAGACAATAAATTGGTGTTCTTAAGTACCACCGATGCCCAGGAACAAATTAGCGAATTGGCTTTTTCCGAAATAAAGATGAACACGCCGGTTGCACCGACGTTATTTAGTGCTGAATTCGATGACAATTATATTGTTGATGATCAACGGTGAAGGGAGTGAGTAATCTTCCTGTTGCACCGTTAGCCGCAAGAATGCGGCCCACGGATATCGCCCATTACGTAGGCCAGACCCATTTGCTTGGGGAAGGCAAGCCATTGCGCAAAATGCTTGAAGCTGGCCAGTGCCATTCCATGGTGTTGTGGGGGCCACCGGGTACAGGCAAAACCACGTTGGCGGAGATGATTGCCTGTTATACCGATGCTAAGGTCATTCGGCTTTCCGCAGTAACCGCCGGCGTTAAAGATATTCGAAACGCCATGGAACAAGCTGAATTTGATGCCAAACATCATCAACGAACCCTATTGTTTGTGGATGAAGTACACCGTTTTAATAAAAGTCAGCAAGACGCGTTTTTACCCTTTGTCGAATCAGGTACGGTGACCTTTATCGGTGCCACCACGGAAAACCCGTCCTTTGAGTTAAATAATGCCCTGTTGTCCCGGGTGCGGGTATACGTACTTAAACCCCTTGATACTGAGGCACTGTCACATCTTATTGACACTGCTTTGGAGGATGAAGACAAGGGGCTCGCTTCCCTTTCGTTATCCATTGCTCCCGATGCCCGTGATGCCATTATTGGCCTTTGTGGGGGGGATGCCAGACGCTTACTCACCTATTTAGAGTTAGCCAGTGATTTTACCGAAGGCAATACTATCTCGTTACACGATATTGAGCAGGCGGTGGGCGAAAAGGTGGCGGCCTATGATAAACAAGGCGATGCGTTTTATGATCTAATTTCAGCCTTTCACAAGTCGGTAAGGGGGTCAGATCCTGACGCGGCCTTGTATTGGTATGCCCGAATATTAAATGGTGGTGGCGATGCCCTTTATGTGGCTAGACGATTATTAGCCATTGCCTCTGAAGATATTGGCAATGCAGATCCTAGAGCAATGCAGCTTTGCATCAATGCATGGGATTGCTATCATCGCGTGGGACCCGCCGAAGGGGAAAGAGCCATAGCCCAAGCGGCGGTGTATTGTGCCCTTGCGCCAAAAAGTAACGCAGTATACACGGCGTTTTCTCAGGCCAAGCAGTTGGCAGCAAGTGCGCCAGATTACCCGGTTCCTTTGCATTTACGCAATGCACCCACCGCATTATTAAAAGAAATGGGCCACGGTAAAGAATACCGTTATGCCCATAACGAACCGAATGCCTTTGCTGCCGGTGAGATCTATTTACCAGAAGAACTGGCTAATACGCGTTTTTATCATCCCACTGAGCGGGGATTGGAAAAGAAATTAAAAGCCAAACGGGACTATCTTGACGCGTTAAATGCGCAAGGTCGCCAAAAAAGATAAGGGTACCTATGCCAACGGGAATTATTTTGTATTTATACCTGGCTGCTGGCGGCGCTGCAGGCGCTTGTCTGCGTTATTTCGTTACCACTAACATCGATTCTTGGTTTGGAAAATCGTTGCCATTTGGTACACTCACGGTCAATATCGTTGGCTCTTTTAGTCTGGCATTACTTTATGGGTTTATTGAACGTCATGAGTTAATGGAATCACCTTATCGGGCATTGCTTGGTGTGGGATTGCTGGGTGCATTCACCACCTTCTCAACGTTTTCCATCGAAACACTCACCTTGTTAGAGAATGGGCTTATTGTTAAAGCGCTGGCCAATGTGTTTTTAAATGTTAGTTTTTGTTTATTAGCAGGCTGGGCAGCCATTGCTATTATGAAAGGATAAAAAGAATTACATGTTAGATCCAAAGTTACTTCGGGCCGACATCGAGAATACCGCTAAGCGACTTGCTGAGCGCGGCTTTATTCTGGATACAGAAACCTTCAATGCGCTGGAAGAAAAGCGCAAGTCGTTGCAAACCAAAACACAGGAATTACAAAACGAACGTAATGTTCGCAGTAAGTCCATCGGTAAGGCTAAAGCACAAGGACAGGATATTGCGCCCTTGTTGGCGGAAGTGGGCCAGTTAGGTGACGATCTTGATGCCGCGAAAGCAGAGCTATCCGAATTACTCGAGCAAATCACTGCGCTAACCCAAGGTATTCCTAATTTACCTGATGCCTCGGTACCTGTGGGTAAAGACGAAAACGACAACCTTGAAATCAGTAAATGGGGCGAGCCCCGGTGCTTTGACTTTGATGTGAAAGATCATGTGGATATTGCCGATGGTCTATCAAAAGGCGCGGATTTCGAACTGGCCAGTAAGCTCACCGGTAGTCGCTTTGTCGTCATGCGCGGACAAGTGGCGCGATTACATCGTGCATTGGCCCAGTTCATGTTAGATACCCATACGTTAGAACATGGCTATCAAGAGATGTATGTGCCTTATTTGGTAAACCACGACAGCCTGTATGGAACCGGTCAACTGCCTAAATTTGGCGAAGATCTGTTTCATACCCAACCGGCAACAGAAGAAGGTCAGGGTTTATCACTGATCCCTACTGCGGAAGTACCACTGACAAATATTGGTAGAGATGAAATATTCGATGCTAACCAATTACCCCTTAAAATGACGGCCCATACGCCCTGTTTTCGCAGTGAAGCTGGCTCCTACGGCCGTGATACCCGTGGTTTGATCCGTCAACATCAGTTTGAAAAAGTGGAACTGGTTCAATTGGTTAAACCTGAAGATTCCTTTGACGCGCTAGAATCGTTAACAGGTCATGCTGAAGTGATATTACAGAAATTGAACTTACCCTATCGCAAGGTATTGCTATGTACCGGTGATATGGGGTTCGGCTCCTGTAAAACCTATGATCTGGAAGTGTGGTTACCGGCTCAAAATACGTATCGTGAAATTTCTTCATGCTCAAACATGTTGGATTTCCAGGCCCGTAGAATGCATGCCAGATACCGTAATCCCGAGACAAACAAACCGGAGTTGTTACATACATTAAACGGTTCTGGTTTGGCGGTAGGGCGCACCTTGGTGGCAGTGTTGGAAAACTATCAACAAGCTGACGGTAGTGTGGTAGTGCCTGAAGTCTTGGTGAGCTACATGGGTGGTGTTACCCATATTCCAGTCGGGTAGCGGATATGGGCCTAACATAGGCCCTATATCAAAGGCATTTAGCCGGCTTAGGTAAGCCGGCCAGTTTGGTGGCTTGCTTAGCAGGTCCTTTTTTAAACAGTCGCTGTAAATAGCGGCTGTTTCCTTTTTCAGGACCGTATTTTTGCGCCATGGCTTTTACTAAAGCCCGAATAGCTGGGCTGGTGTCATATTCCAGATAAAAATGCCGGACAAACCTTATCACTTCCCAGTGATCCTCTGTCAATTCGATATTTTCCTGCTCAGCTAACAAGGGCACCATAGATTCATCCCATTCGGTGTAATCAATGAGATAGCCATTTTTATCGGTTTCAATGACTTTATCTAGCCAAATGAAGCTATTTCGTTCACTCATTTTACTTCTATCCAGTGAGGGTAGTTCTCTGTTAATGCCAGTATGTGCTCATCTGAGCATTGGTGGATCTGGGCTACTGCAATTCCCCGCGTAAGGGCATCGTCGTTGTGCACATA
>NZ_JBAHZB010000098.1:8630-12982 GCF_036697315.1 Alteromonas sp. 14N.309.X.WAT.G.H12 | reverse complement strand
ATTGAAAATAATTATGCCACTGCATAGGAATATCAGGGCTGCCATGATCCAAACTGCATGAGAACGCTTCTGCCCCTGATTTTCCACCAGATAGGCAACAGGTACCTCCAACATGGAGATCGACGAAGTCACCGCGGCGATAACCATTAACGCAAAAAAGGCACATGCCACAAAGACACCCACGGAACCGATGGAATTAAAAAGGGCTGGAAGGACATTAAAAATGAGTTGGTCACCTTCAATCAACGCTCCATCAGCGGTAAAGATCTCCACCCCATTCGTTTGCGCCACGTACATAGCGGGAATAATGAGCATGCCCGCAATAATCGCCACACCGATGTCAACTAAAGCCACAGAGGCACCTATGGAAGGCAGATTTTCATGCTTGGACAAATAAGAACCATAAACCAACATGGTACCTACCCCTAGAGACATGGAGAAAAACGCTTGTCCCATGGCACTAATTAAAAGATCGGGATCTAAGACGCGGCTGAAATCTGGCCAAAGGTAGGCGTTCCACCCTTCACTGGCACCAGGTTGAAAACTCACATAAACAATCAGCGCCAAAATAATAATGACCAGTGTAGGCATAAGACGTACCGACCATTTTTCGATACCGGACTTCACACCACCTAGAACAATTGACGCGGTAAGCACCATGAAGATGCCGCAGAATACCAGGTTACGGCTATTGGAAAAGCCAAGTAGCCACTCAGAGGTACCGTCGAACTGTAAAATCTGGGCCATAGCATCGGTAAAATAAGCCACCATCCAGCCACCGACAATGGCGTAGAAGGCCAGTATGAGCGACACAGTTACGCATCCCCATAAGCCCGTTATGGTACCAATGCTGCTGCCGGATATTTTCGTGAGGGCTTCAACCATATTGGAGCGATTAGATCGACCAATAATAAGCTCAGCCATTAGGACCGGATAAGCAAGTAAAAACGCCAGAACAAGATAGACCAGAACAAAAGCTGCACCACCATTGGTGGCAACTTGTGTAGGGAAGCCCCAAATATTCCCCAAACCCACAGCGGAACCTGCTGCGGCAAGTATGAAGCCTATCCGTGAAGAAAATTCTCCTCGCATCGCCATGAAGGTTGTCCTTTTATTATTGTTTTAATGTATTACTGCAGCATAAAAAAAGGGCTGGCTATTAGCACCAGCCCTGTATTTTATGGCTTATTGATGGTGAATTGCGTACTTTCCGGTATCAAGCATATCAAAGGTGATATTGGCTGTTTCATCAAGAAAAGGATCTAACTCTTCAAGCTCATCAGGTAAATCATCCAACGATTCCACGGGCTCTTTACCCATGCGAGCGAGTCGCTCATTGGCCCGTTTTAATTCCTCTGCCAATGCTTCTTCTTTTTTGGCTTCGCGTTCAGACTTCACCAAGGAAATGTACTTTTTATCTTTGTTCTTACGATATTCTTCAATATCTTCCGCTAAATATTTAAACTCAGGATCTTTTAACACCCGGGCATTATGTTTTGCGGCTAAAATATCTAACGCGCCCTGGCTGTCGCCAAAGGTTGTGTAGTTTGCCCGGCTAATGCTATCCCAAGGGAGGGAGTTTTCTTCCTCACTTTCGCCCCATTCAGCGGGATCGATAGGGGATGGGTATAGGATGTCCGGCACCACACCCTTGTGCTGGGTACTGCCGCCATCAATACGATAAAACTTAGCGATGGTAAACTGCACGCTGCCAAGGGGGTTATCATACAGGTCGTAAATACGCCCTAACCCTCTGTGCTGCTGCACGGTACCTTTACCGAAAGTTTGCTCGCCAACAATCAACGCACGATGATAATCCTGCATAGCGGCGGCAAAAATCTCTGATGCTGACGCGCTGTAGCGATCAACCAATACGGTAAGCGGGCCATCATATGTCACCAGGCCGTCGGTATCACGATTAACACTCACCTTACCTTCACCGTAGCGAATTTGTACCACCGGGCCTTTTTCAATGAATAGACCTGTGAGCAGGGTTGCTTCGGTTAATGAGCCACCACCGTTACCACGTAAATCGACGATAACGCCTTTCACATCCTGTGCTTTAAGGGATTCAAGCTCTTTTTTCACATCCGCATGAAGGTTGTTGTAAAAGCTGGGGATGGTGATCACGCCAAGCTTTTCACCTTCATAGTTACCGCTTTTCGGTTCATAAACTTCAGATTTAGCGGCTCTATCTTCAAGTTTAATTTTATCTCGAGTCAAGCTAACAACAGACATGGCCTTGCTTTCTGTTGCCCCTTTTTGAATTTGTAAGCGGACCGTGCTGCCTTTCGGCCCTTTGATCAGATCCACAACTTCATCAAGACGCCAGCCCACTACATCGACAAATTCATCGTCATCTTGTGCCACACCGATAATCTTATCTTCGGGTTTTAATGCGTTTGACTTGTCCGCAGGTCCGCCTGGCACCACACTTTTTATAACTGTGTAATCATCTTCACTTTGTAAAACCGCACCGATACCTTCAAAGGATAAATTCATTTCCATTTCGAAACGATCGGCATTACGGGGGGATAAATAACTGGTATGGGCCTCAATGCTTCGGGCAAAGGAGTTCATCACTGTTTGAAAAACATCTTCACTTTCTGCTTGGGTAAGGCGTTTGATGGCACGGGTATAGCGTTTAGTTAGTAGGTCTTTCGCTTCATCCCAGGTTTTATCCGCCAAAATGAGATTTAGGGCATCATATTTAACCCGTTGACGCCATAATTCATCGAGTTCTTCTTCTGATACAGGCCACTGTGCATCTTCTCGATCATAATAAAACTTGTCGCCTTCTTTTTCGAAATCGAAGGGTTCGTCAAGCAAACTAAGAGCATACTCATAACGTTCAGCCCGGCGTTTCGCGCTGAGGTTATACATATCGTATGCAATAGAGAGATTTCCGCGCGCGAGGGCTTCGTCGAAACTGTCTTTATAAGCGTCGAAACCGTCAATGTCTGATTTTAAAAAGATCTGTTTGCCGCTGTCTAACGACCGTAAAAAACGATCGTAAATTTTTTCCGACAAGGCATCATCCAACGCGATTTCCTTGTAGTGAGCCCGAGTAAAGAGCGCACTGACACGTTTTGCAGCCACACTATGCTGGCTTTCCTGTTGTAAAACAGGCAGGTTTTCAACGTCTTCAGTAGTTGTGATTGCACCCGCGCCAATACTGACTGACAAAAAAGCACTGGCAATGGAAATGCGAAGGATTTCTTTCATATTACGACCTCTTGGAATTCGCCAAACGTAAAGCGTCTGCGCTGACTTTTACCACCATACCCGAGTCTAACTGAACATGAATGCCATCTTTGGAAACATCAGTGATCACTGCATGCATTGGCGTTTTGCCCAGTTTAACGGTAACAGCTGTGCCTTCCTGAATGTCGGATTCAGTCAGTTTCGCAGGAGGTGTCTTTATTGGTCTGTCGGATTTTGATTTAGTTCCCTTTTTAGCTCGCTGAGGTGGCGTATTCTCCCCCTCAGGTCGACTTTTCTTGGGAAATGGGCGTTTATCCCCTTGGACTTTTTGTTTTGCCTTTCGTTTTTCTGCGGCTTTGGCTTTACTTTCGTCAAGTTGCTGCTTTGCGTGATCGGCGTGCTCCTTTTCGATTTGTGCATCTTGATTACCATCAAGATCAACACGGTAAGCCCCTTCCTTAATACTATGAAGATACCGCCAACTGTTGGTGTAATGGCGTAAGGTAGAACGCAATAGCGTTTTACTAATACGCTCATCGTTTTCCAGTCGTGCGGCCAGGTCCTGAAAAATACCTATTTTCAGGGGACGGGCTTCGCCTTCCGTGGAAAAACAGTTGGGGAACGATTCAGCCAAAAAGGCGATAACATCTTTACTGTTTGAAAACTTCTCTGGTGATTCCATTAATTCTTTACGTGCAGGTTAATAATAGTCGTCATTGTCCGCATCATCCCAAGTTGCCAGCGTGTGGTCAACCCAATCAAGCAATTCATCGTCCTCAATGTCCAATAAATTTCCACTTTGATGCCATGTTTCCCAAGTATAGTGCAATAAACGTTCAAGCCAATGGGTTTCTACGTCTTCATCCGCACGGTCATAAATACAGTGCAGTATGAAATTTAATCGCTCCGCAGCTTCATCCGGCTCGTCATATTTATCTTCCATATCTTCCGGTGTGGCCAATATGACATGAATATCTACATTATCTTTCATGATAGTGTGTCGATGAATGTTGCGGCTAAGGCTTCAAGCCCTTGTCTATCGCTCTGATTAAAACGATGGGTAATGGGGCTGTCGATATCCAGCACACCAATAAGCTTGTCGTTGTATATAAGCGGAACCACAATTTCTGAGTTAGACGCTGCATCAC
>NZ_JBAHZB010000098.1:0-8620 GCF_036697315.1 Alteromonas sp. 14N.309.X.WAT.G.H12 | reverse complement strand
GGCAATATGGCCGGCAAAGGCATGGACGTCATCAACCACCATAGTACGCCCCTCGCTGGCTGCGGTGCCACAAACACCTTGGCCCATGGGAATACGTATACAGGCTGGTTGCCCTTGAAACGGACCGAGGACAAGTTGCTCCTCTTTATAGAGGTAAAAACCCGCCCAATTGATATTTTCCAGGTTGTTAAATATCAAAGCACTTAAATTTGCCATATTGGCAATGATGTCTTTTTCGCCCTGCATTAAGCTTTTTGCTTGTGCCACAAGGCGAGTATATTCAGTACTGTTCAATTTTACCTCAGTATTTTTTCACTCAATGGTAAAGCGCACATCCACATGGGCTTCTATTTGTTGTTCGCCAGGTAACGCCGTTGAAAAGGTATCAGCCTTTGCTGCCATTTCCATTCGCATCACCGGCATAGGTGTATTGCTGTGACCTACAGAAACGGCAATCACTTTTCCAACCTTAACGCCCAGTTCATTGGCTAACAGTTCGGCTCGTAATTTTGCGTCTTTTACAGCATTTATCAAGGCTTTTTTATAGGCGTCGCTTTGTTCACTGGCGATAAATTGGAACCCTTGAATACGATCGATGCCCAGTGCTAATGCTCCATCAATGATTTTGTCGTAGTTTTCAATATTTTTATCGGTAATCTTTATTTGCCGACTAAGGATAAAGCCCGCCTGTTTGCGCCCTTCAGACGTGGACTCATAATAGGGATTAAGATTTACCTGCATGGTTTGAATATGCGTTTTTTCAATACCACTTTCTAACAGAAATGCCAGCACCTTTTGCATTTTTCCTTGCATATCGGTGTTAAGTTGGGAAACCGTGCTGCCCTTTTGCTCCATCACAAAGGTCAGGCTGTACGCATCAGGCACCACGCTGACAATGCCTTTTCCGGATACGGCGATTGATGGGGTGTCTGTTTGTGCAAACCCCGGTGCAGCCATCAATAAGGTCAAAATAGCGGTTATACGAACTAGGTACTTAACGTGCATAGGTGTTTTCCTTCATCGGCGTTGAGGTGCTCCATTATGCAGTGGCAAACTGAACAGCAGATGAATTAAGCATGAATGTTTAACCGAAAAACCAATAGCTTACGAGTATTGCGGCAATGATACCCGCAAGATCAGCAGCGAGACAGCAAGCCACGGCATAACGTGAATGCTTAATGCCCACTGCCCCTAAATAGACGGCAAGGACATAAAAGGTCGTTTCTGTGGACCCTTGCAATACAGAAGCTAGGCGACCGGCAAAAGAGTCAGCGCCGTGATGCTGCATGGTTTCAATCATTAAAGCCCTTGCACCGCTTCCGCTTAACGGTTTCATAATGGCGGTGGGCAGACCTTCAACAAAGCGGGGATCTCCCCCAAAAAAGGTAACCATATAGCCAACGCCATTTACCACCATATCTAAAATACCACTTGCTCTTAACATGCCGATGGCGATGAGCATGGCGAGTAAGAAGGGGATAAGAGACACGGCCACATCAAACCCTTTTTTCGCACCATCAATAAAGAGTTCATAGGTATTTAAGCGTTTTCGCCAACCGGCAACCAGCACTACAACAATAAAGGTAAATAGCAGGAAGTTCGCGACAATGGCCGATTGGGAGGCCAGTTCTTTAGCGGCCAGGTTTGAAAAATACACAATGACGGCGCCGAGCAAACCAAAAATACCCACCAAATACAACAATACAACCCGGTTGAACAGGTTTACTTTTTGTACCAGACAGGTAATTAATAAACCGGCAAGGGTTGAGGCGCTGGTGGCGAGCAGAATAGGAATAAAAACATCCGTAGGCTGAGCAGCGCCCTGCTCTGCCCGGTATAAAAATACCGCAATGGGAAATAAAGTCACCGATGAGGTGTTCATAACGAGAAACAGGATCTGACTGTTGGTCAGGGTATCTTTGTTCGGCGTCAGCGTTTGCATATCCTGCATGGCTTTTATGCCAAAGGGGGTGGCGGCATTGTCCAAGCCCAGTACATTGGCAGACATATTCATGGTGATACTGCCTAAGGCGGGATGGTTGCGAGGAATATCGGGCATGATACGGCACAAAAAGGGAGCCAGTACCCGCGAGAACTTGGCTATCAGCCCGGCTTTTTCCGCGACTTCAAATATCCCTAACCAAAAAGCTAATACGCCAATCAGACCGATGGCAATATCAACACTTAATTGTGCCATACTGGTCACCGCTTGCATCACGGCTTGGAATCCGCCGGGATTATGACCGAAAAATCCTTGCCAAACCGTGGCTAAAAATGCACAAACAATAAAAGATAACCAAATTCTATGAAGCATATATCGTAATTTTTTTTTAATTTGTGTCCGCAGTTTACCGGAAAATGATTTGCACGCGACGGCTTTTTTGACAAGGTACGATCAAGATAGGATGACAGACATTTACTGAAAGTTTTAAACCTTGCATAATTAAATGCAAGGTTTTAAGCTTGCTTTTATATTTGCAAGCATTTAACCTTGCTTAGGTGTGTGAACGAGGAGAACAGGAACATGCTAGCAGTATTGACCGGCGATCTGGTTAACTCGACAAAGCTGTCCGCTGAGGATTATAAGTACACAATATCAGCGTTTAGCGACTACCTTTCAACCATCAGTGGGAAAACACCCTGTGATTTTGCCTTGTATCGTGGTGATGGGTATCAAATAGTCTTCACCGATCCCCAATATGCCGTCGCTCACTTACTGCAAATTAAACTTTTCCTAAATAGTCAGCTAAATGATTTACAGGTGGACTGTACACAATCTCTCGCATACGGCGACGGCACCTACGTTAAAAATAAGCCGGGCATATCCTCGGGGGATGTTTTTATTCGTTCTGGTCGACGTCTAGAAGAGGCTAAAAGTGGTGAATTTACTTTAAGCATGCCCAATGAACAGCGCCAGCAAGGCGTTGAGATCATGTGTCAGCAATTAAGCTATATTATTAATCGGCTAAGCAAGCGACAACGGAGACTGCTATACCAGTACCTCAGTCTCGATTTTCCCCTTCATCAGGTATTGGCCGATAGTGAAGGCACAACAAGACAAAATATCAGTGAACGTCTGCGTGCAGCCGGTGCGGATTTACTTAAACCCTTTATTTGTTACATTAACCAGCATATGAAAAAGTAGAGTCACCTATGACCATTTTCCTGTTACTTCTTGCCGCCCATTTTATTGGTGATTTTTACCTTCAGCCCGACAAATGGATCAGGTGTCGTCATCAGCACGGGCTCAAATCTCCTGCCCTGTATTTCCATGCAGGGGTACATTGTGTTTTGGCTGTTGTGGTTTTGTACATAGCCGATGTTGGCTTAGATAACGGCTTAATGGCAGCGGCGGTCATTACCGTCAGCCACTTTTTAATCGACTGGATCAAGGCAGGAAAATACAGTCCTCTGGCTTTTGCTCTGGATCAGCTGGCCCATGTGGCGGTCATTATTCTTGTTAGTTTGGCGTTTCTTCCCTTACCCTTATGGGAGGTACTACAGCAATGCCTTACCAACATCAATGATGATAGTTTGTTATATATCGTGGCCTACCTGATTATTTTTAAACCCGCCAGCATTGTCATCGCCCAATTGTTGGCACAATATACTTCACAACTACAAGGCGCAGACGGCGATAGTCTGGGCAATGCCGGCAAATGGATCGGTTATGTGGAGCGTTTACTCGCGTTGTCATTTATTTTGGTTGATGAATATACCGGCCTTGGATTTTTAGTCGCCACAAAGACCGTTTTTCGGGTAGGCGATTTGTCACGCCAGCGGGATATGCGTTTAACGGAATATATGATGTTAGGGACACTGATGAGTTTTGCGGTTGCGCTGATTGTCGGTTGGGTAGTTGTCGCAGTAAGGCATTAACAGTAACCGGTTGTGCTACCGGTTACTGCAACCTGATAAATTAACGTAACACTTTAGCAAGACTGGCAACGCAGTGATCGATATTACGATCTTTACATGCATAGCCCATCAAACCAATACGCCATACTTTACCGGCGAGTGCGCCTAATCCGGCCCCAATTTCCAAATTAAAATCGTTTAGCAAACGACTACGTACTTCGGCATCATCAACACCATCGGGAATGCTTACGGCGTTTAGTTGGGGTAAACGGTAACTTTCGTCCACTGCCATAGACAAGCCAATTTTCGCTAATCCCTGAGCCAGTTTTTCATGGCCTTGCTGATGACGAGCCCAGGCATTTTCAAGCCCTTCTTCTTTAAGCATCACCAAAGATTCATGAAGCGCATAAATGCTGTTTACCGGTGCTGTATGGTGGTAAGCCCGTTTACCGCCCTGCCCCCAATAGCCAACAATCAGGTTCATATCTAAAAACCAGCTTTGCACAGGGTGTTTACGCTGCTGAATAACGTCAACGGCTTTATCACTGAAGGAAACAGGCGATAACCCAGGGACACAACTTAGGCATTTTTGCGAACCTGAATAGATTGCATCAATTCCCCAACCGTCGACGTCAACATCAATGCCGCCTAAAGACGTCACCGCATCAACAATGCTAAGGCAGTCGTATTGCTGTGCTAATGCACACAGCGCCTTGGCATCATTACGCACACCCGTTGAGGTTTCTGCGTGAACAAATGCCAGTACTTTTGCATCAGGATTCGCTTTTAACGCCGCTTCGACCTTGTTTAGATCCGTTTGCTGGCCCCAAGTATCTTCAATCACAACGGCTTGTGCGCCACAGCGTGTGACATTTTCCACCATGCGCTGACCAAAAACACCATTAATGCACACAATGGCTTTATCACCGGGTTCAAGCAAATTAACGAAACAGGCTTCCATCCCCGCCGAGCCAGGTGCAGAAATCGGCATTGTTAAGGCATTTTTGGTACGAAATGCATACTGTAACAGGGATTTTGTTTCATCCATTAATTCAATAAAAAGCGGATCAAGGTGACCCAGCGTAGAGCGGGACATAGCATTGAGGACGCGAGGTGCCACATCGGAAGGACCAGGCCCCATCAGCGTACGCTCAGGCGGAATAAATGTAGAATTAGCTGTCATTGAGATGTCCTTTAACTGCAAACAAAATGTAAAACCATTGTGACACTATCATCTTGATTGAACAATTACCCATTCCCGATATAAATAACATGAATGGTAAAGACAAGTTTTCATTCATCAAATAGTAGGTAATCAGTGACAACGAACTGGCATTAGACCACAAAAATGAACCTGGTCTGATCAGATATACCTCTTTGATTTTTAACAATTGATGCTATGATCACGTTAAGGTTTACGCGAAAAGACAAAATTTTTTCAAATTTTGTTTATTAAGTAGACGGTTTTGAACTATAGTTATTATCTAAGTGAGTTTTTAATACTGACTTATGAAAGTTAGCGCACGGCTCAGCAATGAGCCATTCCCCTAGGCCCAGAACGGAAGTTCTGGGCATTTTTTTTTGCCTCACTGAAAAATCAATTGCTGATTTTTCGCATTAGTCCTTCTTGCATGGTCGATGCCACCAACTCTCCTTTTTGATTAAATATTTGACCTTTTACAATCCCGCGGGCATTGCCGCTAAAGGGGCTGTCTGTCACATACAATAACCAATCGTTAAAGGCTACCGGTTTATGGAACCACATGGCATGATCAATGGTGGCAATACGCAAATTTGAATCTGTTATCGCTACGCCATGAGGTTGGAGCGAAGTGCTTAAAAAATGATAATCCGATGCGTAGGCCAATGATGCTTGATTGAGGATAACATTCTCACTTGGCATCATTTCACGGGCACGCATCCATATAAAACGTTGGGGATCCCGCTTAACGCCTGAAAATTGGTTGACGGCATCAATGGTGCGAATATCAATGGGCTTGTGGTAGCTCAATGCCTCTCTCATGGGACGGGCGAGTTTATCGTAATTCGCTTCATAAAATTCAATATCAGAGGTGACACTTTCAGGAGGAATCACATCGGGCATTTGCGCGAACTGATGCTCCATGCCTGGCTCAACAACTTGGAAAGACGCAGTCATAAAAAAGATGGTATTTCCTTCTTGAATCGCTTTGACACGACGGGTACAAAAACTTCTACCATCACGGACGACTTCTACGTCGTAAATAACCGGTTTTCTAGCATCGCCAGGCAACAAAAAATAGGAATGAAAGGAATGGACTATCCTACCGGCGAGCACCGTTTTATAGGCCGCAGCGAGTGCCTGTCCTAGCACTTGACCGCCAAACAACGCCCGGAATCCTAAATCCCAGCTCTGCCCCTGGTAAATACCAGTATCCACTGTGTCCAATGTCATTAATGATGCAAGCTTTACATCGGTCATCTTAGGTCGTTCTCTTCGTTTTAGTGTTATACGGATTTCGAGGATAGTATTTTTCGGGTGATTGGGCCCGATGCTCGAAATAACGGGTATTTTTATAGGGTAATTTCATAAATCCAGACAAGCCGATACCGGTAATATCAGGGATCGCCGTCACGAGTTCATCTAACAACGCCCTAAAATGTGCACATTGGGTATCATCAAGCAAGGTATAATAACTATGGATTTTCAAATGTGTCGGTAAAGCCTCAAAAATAACACATCCGGTGTGATGGATCTCGTTCAGTTGTTGCAAGATCCCAATCATACGACGAGGAAGTATTAACTGTTCATCGGGATCATCCCCATCTTCAAAATAAGAATGGGATCGCAATGTGTCTGATACCTGCCGGTTCGGCGAAACATCAAAAGGGATCATACAGTTTTTATCGGGTATAAAGGGGCGATGCTCATCTTCTCGTTCAATATGCAGGGTATCTTTGGCATTAAACAAACAACATTTAAAAACCCCCTTTCGATGAATGGCTCTTGCCAGGGCAATAACGTTATTGACCGCATGTTCAAATGCCCTCTTTAGCCCTTCATCATAAATATTTAAACTGGAGTCGACATAAATCCCATCGGGCATCCATCTTATGATCATGCCACCTACCACCGGATATCGTCCCAATCTTGAAACTGCGGCGAGAAAGCCTTTTTCGGTTTCGCCCATGCCCTGTAAATAGTTCTTATAATACCGGTCGAACTGGGCATCATCAATTTTATCTAACTGGGCATCGGTAGGCGCGTTTTCCCGTAAAAACGACTTTCTGGAGCTATACACCACAGTTTCAATATCTCTAGGCTCTAATGCCAGCCAACAAGGGATCAATGCTTTGGTTGTATTGGGCTCATCCTCACCAAACACCATGTTTTTAAACACATACAAATGATTAAAAAAATAATCCCCTCCCTGTCGTTGTTTGACTAGATCATCACTTAGCATGTAATCGAGCACATTTGCTAACATTTTAGGTAAACCTAATGATAAGGGGGTAATCACTTTTCGCCCAAAACGACTGGATTGGCCTGATGCTAAGGCATACAAGGTGCCCGCTAATCCCTGCTCATCAAAACGCGGCGAGGATAAGGCACCATTAAGCTGCTCTTCGCCGATAAAATACACATCGCCAAGACGGGCATTAGTTTGTTGCAGATCGCCAGACATGAGATCCATCACATTGTTTTCAATAAACTGTTGTTGACAATCTACCTGGGCAAAAACCGACGATCCCCAATCAATTAACCCCACGCATTCTTGTTGTTCATCCCACACCAGATTAGACGGTTTAATATCACCATGGACGATGGGCTTGGTATTCCCCCCTACTTCGTGGTTACGCAGCGCTAGTAATATGGCGCCCAGCTGCACGGCTATTTTGACAATAATCCGCGGAGGTAGCGGACCGGTTTGCAAGCTAACCTGCTCAAGATCTTGGCCTTTGGCCCGTTGCATCACCAGAATGGCTTGTTTACCAATATGCTGAAATTCAATTAACTTTGGCACATAGGGATGATTTGCCTGAGCAAGCATATACGCTTCTTCTTCTAAGCGTTCTTGTACGTGCCGTGGCAAATTAATGCGGGAAAACTTAAACACCTGCTCAGAGCCATTGGGGGCGATACCGGCAAACACAAAACCAAATGCCCCTTTGCCAATCAAGCAAACATTCTTGTAGCCCAAATTCACTAGCTGCTGGGTGCATAACTGCACCCAGTCTCGCAACTTTTGCGCATCTTTATGGGACAGAAGATAGACAGATTGATCCTCTGGTATATAAAAATGCTTAAGCTGCTTTGGATAACTCACCCATTTTCCTCACGCTTTACCCAGCTCACACGAAAATGGGCCTGTCCCGGTAAAATCTGACAAACTTCGTCAAGGGCTTCTTCCATCAATTTATCCAGTTGCCATGGCGGGTTGAGAACAAGAACACCAGAGCCATACATGCCTGTATCCTCGGCGGGATCAGCCACATGCAGTTCGCCAATAAATGCCGATTTCGCGGCGGCCTTAACGTTATCAATCAACCTTTCGCTGGCGCCGGCTTTCACCCCAGCTCTTTGGGATAACAAGGGGTACCACAATACCACCTGGGCATTTTTCCAGCGCTTGAATAAGTCATCAATGGCACCTTCTATTTCTTTGTACTCATCAAATCGTTCATAGGGAGGATCAATTAATACGGCACCGCGGTTTGGCTTAGGCGGTGTCATAGCAACTAATCCTTCTAGCCCATCGCGATGATGCACATGGGCGTTCCC
>NZ_JBAHZB010000097.1:0-12989 GCF_036697315.1 Alteromonas sp. 14N.309.X.WAT.G.H12 | reverse complement strand
CTCTCGAAGCTATCTTTAAAGTAGCGCGCGCCAATCAGTTTGTTGTTACACGCGAATGTACCATCATCGGCTTCTTCACCGGCGTCACATTCCCCAGCCCAACCAATGGTTGACGGATCGGAATATGTACCATCGTCGGCGAAACTGGGGTTTTCCGGCGTAATACCCGTATCGAGTATACCAACCACCACATCATCGCCCTTAATACCCAAGGTATGCTGACCATTTGCACCAGTCAGACCTAGGAATTCGGGTGTATTCGAGGTGTTAACTTTAACCAGCTCATCCTGCCATACACTTACCACATCAGGATTAGCGCGCAGTGATTCAACTTGTTGTTCAGTCAGCTTGGCAGAAAAGCCATTGAAGCTATGGACATAATTGTGGATGATCTTGATATCGCCGATTTCGGCTGCGGTGCTGCGTTGTTTGCGTTTTAGTTCGCTAACATACTCACTGACTTGTCTGGTATCGGCAGCATATTGATTGCCGTGGGCGGCAACCGTTTGTTTACTAGGAATTAGTTCCCCGATTTCCTCTGCGTATGTAATACCGGGTGCATCTTTTAATTGAACAATATACAAACCGGAATTTTTTTTGACATTAACCTTGCTTGCTGTCGTAGAAAACTTAGCTAAATTCTCAGGAAAGACCTGTTGAGCATTAACAGCCGAGGACATACCAGCGGTTACTGCCATTGAGATCATGGTTCCCAATAGTTTCTTCTTAAATGTCATTTGCGTCTCCCATTGACACTTTTTTTTGTTTTGCGGCTTCCTTCAGTACGCAAGCATTTGCTTTCGAAACATCGGGAATTACCCTTTTTCTTGCAGCACAAGAAAAAGACCCGCTTTCTGGATTTAATGCAAATTTATTATTATTACGCTATCGAACTTTATTATTTCTTCCTTGCGCGATAGCACGGAAATCGCATTCAAAATCTACACCAACAAGTTATCAACCTGTTTTTTATACAGTTTTTTAAATAAACTACATGAAGTTAAAATGTTTTGTAAATTTATCTGACACTAAAGCGTTTGTTTTTTAAGCGCTTAACCGTTCCGTATGTGATGGGAAAATAGGGAGGCGTTACTCATCAAGACAAGATTTTAAGACAAAAAAAGCAGTGTATGAACACTGCTTTTTTTATTTTTTGAATAAGTAAGGGTGTTAGTACATTTCTACCGCAAGAGCAACACCCTCGCCGCCACCAATACAAAGTGAAGCAATCCCTTTTTTGCCGTTCTTTTCTTTCAAGGCATGTAAAAGCGTCACTAAGATCCGCGCACCGGATGCGCCGATAGGATGGCCTAATGCACAGGCACCACCATGGATATTCACCTTATTAAGATCTAATTGTAATTTCTTGATCGCTAACATGGTAACCATGGCAAAAGCTTCGTTGATTTCCCATAGATCAACATCATCTGTAGTCCAGCCGGCATTTTCCAATGCCTTTTGCATTGCGCCCACAGGTGCAAGTGTAAACTTCTCAGGTTCAATTGAATGAGTAGCATGGGCAACAATTTTAGCTAATGGCGCTAAACCCAGCGCTTTGGCTTTTGATTCAGACATTACCAGCAAGGCCGCCGCACCGTCAGAAATAGAACTGGAATTGGCCGCTGTTACCGTTCCGTCTTTTTTGAAAGCCGGGCGCAATGATGGGATTTTATCTGGACGGGCAGCCCCAGGGCCTTCGTCTGTATCAACAATCACATCGCCCTTGCGAGTGGAAATGGTCACCGGTGTAATCTCACCAACAAAGGCACCACTATTTACTGCTTCATTTGCCCGGGAAAGAGATGTTAAAGCAAATTCGTCCATTTGTTCTCGGGTTAACCCTTCGCTGTCGGCGGTGTCCTGAGCAAAACAGCCCATGGCTTTGCCATCGTATGCATTTTCAAGGCCATCAAGCATCATATGGTCAAGTACTTGCCCATGTCCCATACGATAGCCTGAGCGTGCTTTAGGCAGCAGATACGGCGCGTTACTCATGCTTTCCATACCACCGGCTAATACAACCTGTGCACTCCCCGCTTTAATAAGATCGTGGGCTAACATGACCGCTTTTAATCCGGAACCACACACTTTGTTTAAGGTAATTGCGCCCACTGACAGCGGTAATCCAGCCTTAAGGGTAGCTTGTCTCGCAGGTGCTTGACCTAATCCTGCCGGTAATACGCATCCCATTATCACTTCGTCGATTTGCGTCACATCCAAATCGGCACACGTTGCCTTAATCGCTTGGGCGCCTAATTCGGTGGCCTGTACTGGCGAAAGACTACCGTTAACCCCCCCCATAGGAGTGCGTTTTGCCGCTACAATTACTACTGCTTCGTTGCTCATAGTTTATTGCCTCATTACCTTTTTCAAAATTAAGTTCGATCACACCTCATACGAAGTGCCATTTAGGTCACTTCGCAATGGCGAAAATGCAAATAGAATCGTTACCATGATTGACGATGTGTCCCTGTTACCTTACCTTAACGTTAATTGCTTTTCACGTTAACGGAAGTATATTGCCGAAGGTCACATGTTTAAGTCTGGAACGCAAACGATTATTTAACAAGCCGTAAACGACGTGTTTTAAAAAAATTAAGGTATACCCACTATGACACATCAACAAGAAGAACAAACATACACCATTGGCGAACTGGCCCGTGAATTTGATATAACGCCACGCTCAATACGGTTTTATGAAGAACAGTTATTGCTCAGCCCTCGTAGAACGGGTCAAAATCGCATTTACAATAACAAAGACCACGTTAGGTTAAAGTTAATTTTACGTGGTAAGAGGTTGGGCTTCTCTTTAGCCGAAATTAAAAATCTGTTCGAATTGTATGATTCCAATCCGGATTCCGCCGTACAATTAAAAACCATGTTAAATTTGACCGAACAAAAACGCGCCCACTTACGCCAACAACTTGAAGATATTCAGATGCTTATGAATGAACTGGATGAAGTGGAAAACCGTTGTCGAGAAGAGCTTGCGCAATTAAAACGAGATTAAGACATATTAATTTGACTGGTTAAATGAATTTGATTAATAAATTATTTTTATTCATTACCCCTAAAAAAAATCCACCGGCAATGTCGAAGCCTCTGAGGTCATACCACCTAGTTTAGAACGACGCCCACGGGTTTATGGTGAGCATCCTTTGGCCTTAGACGTTTAACTTTGATTTTCAACAACGGTTTTCAAATTTTCCAGCCCGAGTTCAAAGTCAGGGCCAATCATATTGTCCATCATCAATCCCAAGTAACGATGAAAAGGGTTCGCACCTAACTTGCCGGTATCTTGCCAAGTAACCAGTGTGCCGCCCTTAACAGGTTCAAGGGTAAAACTGCCTGTGGAGCCCATTTCATATTCGGGAAAATAGAGGTTATAAACAACCATACGATTGTGCTTTAGGGCTGTTATTCGCATCTCACCACTGCCCTGAGTCTCGCTTTTCCATGAAGACTCCATCCCAATTGCTCTGTCTGGACCACTGAAGTTTACTTCCATATTAGGGTCTCGCATATACCACACCCCCCACTGTGACCAGGCTCTGAGATCGACAACATTGGGATAAATTTTCTCAGCCGGTGCTTCTATTAGGATTTTTCTTTCTACCTGATAATCCGCAGGTAAAATAAGTCCAATCAGTAATAGAAATACGATCCCTCCAACAAAGAAAATAACACTTTTCTTAAGCCAAGCCATAGGTTCCCCCCTGCAATTTTATTTACCAATATATAACAATTATTTCATAATATCAGCCATAGAAAACGTGAACCCCCCCAAAACTGCGTCGATTTGCACATATTTTGCCCCTTTTAAATGAAACTATTTAAAACTCTACAATGGGAAAACCGTTTGCCTTTTCGAAAGATCGTCTAGCTGGCCTCAACCGGCATTAAAAAAATTCTGCTAGACTTATTTGGGACAAACAAACACAACATTGATCTAATCGACTTGGTTTACTGAAAAATGTGTGCCATAAATAGTCTTATTCAAATCTGGTTAAAAACAAATACTTGGGTAATATGGAATTAATCACTTTTGAACAATGCTTCACCGGTGATGTCCATAGTATTAGTCTTATCTGCACAGCCGTACGTGCTGAACACATGGAGAATCAACATGGCTGATAACAGTTCACGCTATATAAGTAATCTCACCCGAAATACCTACGCGCTCATACTTGCAGGAGGAAAAGGGTCGAGACTGCATGAACTGACCACGTGGCGAGCAAAGCCTGCTTTATACTTTGGCGGTAAGTTTCGTATCATCGATTTTCCGCTTTCAAACTGCGTTAATTCGGGTATTCGACGTATCGGTGTTGTTACACAGTATAAGTCCCATTCACTCATTCGCCACCTTGTTAGAGGTTGGGGACACTTTAAAAAAGAACTGGGTGAATCAGTAGAAATCTTACCAGCATCACAACGTTTCTCTGATAGCTGGTATGAAGGTACCGCAGATGCCGTTTTCCAAAACATTGATATTATCCGCGACGAGCTTCCTAAATACGTAATGATTTTGTCCGGTGACCATATATACCGTATGGATTATGGCCCTATGCTTGCTCGTCACGTAGAAAGTGGCGCTCGTATGACAGTGTCCTGCATGTCGGTCCCCATCGAAGAAGCTGCCGGCGCATTTGGTGTGATGTCAGTAGACGAAAACATGCGCATCCATGGATTTGAAGAAAAGCCTTTATCCCCTTCCCCGCTCCCTGGCGACGATACCCGTTGTCTCGCCTCGATGGGAAATTATATCTTTGATACCGAATTTCTTTTTGAACAACTTAGGCGTGATGCAGAAAAACAAGGCTCACAACGGGATTTCGGTAAAGATATTATCCCTTCGATTATCAAAGAGCATAAGGTGTATGCTTACCCGTTTAAAAATACTGATAATGATGAAGCCTACTGGCGGGATGTGGGTACCATAGATTCATTCTGGGAGGCCAATATGGAAATGGTCGCACCGGTTCCCCAGCTGAACCTGTACGATCGTAAATGGCCAATTTGGACCTATCAGGAACAGTTACCCCCTGCCAAATTTGTTTGGGACGAAGATGGTCGTCGTGGAGAAGCCATTAATTCAGTGGTCTCCGGCGGCTGTATTATCTCTGGCTCCACCCTACGACGAAGCTTGTGCTTTTCCAACGTGCGCTTGCATTCCTACAGCAATATTGAAGAAGCCGTTATCTTGCCCGACGTCGAAGTCATGCGACATTGCCGGTTGAAAAAAGTCGTCATTGATCGCGGATGCGTTGTACCAGAAGGCACAGTAATTGGTTACAACCATGATGAAGACCGAGCCAGAGGGTTTAGGGTTTCGGATAAGGGCGTGGTATTAGTCACCCGTGAAATGCTGGGAATGCCTGTGGGCAGCCTTAGTATTTAGTATTTTCCCATCGCGTAATCGTGGCTGTGATCTGTGCAGCCACCGCTTCAGGGTGTTCCAGCACAAACATATGCCCGCCGTCCATTTCACTTAACTCCAGATGATTGTGACGGGCAAACAGTTTGACATCTCGCTTTCTTGATAGCTCAGATTGCCGACCCAAAATAATCTGACCCGGACAGGTAAGCTTGCCACGATATCGCCCTAAATTATGAGGAATATGGCGAAAAATATCAGCTTCCACATCTCGGCTAAAGGTTAACTTGCGCATTGTGCCTGAAATCTCTGTAGCACTTTCCACATAATCTCTTACACAACGCTTATCCATCCCTTTAAACAAAGATTTTGCAGCAAAGTAGTTTTCAATATCATCATCAATATGCCAATGCGTACGCCGTATTTTGGCAAATCTCGCTGGCGTTATCTTATCCATCAGTCCTAACATCTTAGCCCCTTTTAGTAGGAAGCTAGAAGAACCATAGAACAAGGGGGGATCAAGCATAATTAATCCTTTAACCCGATCAGGGGCACGACATGCACTTAGGTATGAAAGCACCGCCCCAAAGGAATGCCCCACTAGCCAAACCGGTGTGTTACCTACGTTCTCCTCAACGTAAGTTAACAACTCTTCCACTTGGGGCGTCCAGTTTTCAGTCACCGGAAATGCCTTATTATGCCCAAATTGGGGGGTGGCCAGTATTTTCCAATCTGCGGGAAACGCGGCAAAAAAGGTGCGATAACTGCCTGCGGGAAAACCGTTTGCATGGGCAAAATGTATTGTCGTCACGCTTTATTCCTTTTAATACAAAAACGGACAAATAAAATTGTCAGAATAGAAATTGGTGTTAAGTCATTTCTCTGCTAGCATAATACAAAACTCATCCGACCAGAAGCCTTATGCATATAGATGAATTACTTACCCCGCTGGAAATGATATCAACGGGCGAAGCGCGTTGGCAAAGTGCACCTTGTGTCATCCCTAAATCCTGGTCTCAGGGACGTACAGTATTTGGCGGTATCTCTGCGGCTATAATATATCAGGCCATCGCAACCCAAGCCACGGATGGATGGCTCCTACGGGCTTATACCACAAGTTTTATCGGTCCGTTACAGGTCGAGGTCCCTTTTACCATTGATGTGACGTGTTTACGAATCGGGAAGAATGTCTCCTACTTCAGCGCGCAAATTGTGCAAAATCAGAAGGTATCGGTGTTTGTTCAGGCCTGTTTTGGTCAAAGCAGAAAATCAAAAATACAGGTAGAAAATACAGATACCCATAATATGGATTTACCCTCAAAAGCGAAATTCATCCCTCTTATCCCCAAAGTTACCCCTAAATTTTTTCAACATTTTGAATTAGCCATACAAAAAGGTGGCATGCCGTTTTTAGGTCACAAAGACTGTGCCTATCACGGATTTATTCGTTACAAAAAAGCACCTAAACAGATAAGCGATGCCCATTTGATCGCAATGATCGATGCCTGGCCCCCGGCTACGTTGCAGCAATTACGTTGGCCTGCGCCAGCAAGTACTGTCAGTTGGAATATTGAATTTTTACATCCCCACCGGGAAGTAGAAGGCAGCGACTGGTTTGCCTACAAAGCAGAAACTCGGCAAGCGGGCAATGGCTACAGCCACACAGAGGCGACCATTTGGAATAAACACAATGACGTGATTGCCCTTAGCAGACAGACTGTTGCGGTATTTGACTGAGTTATCGGCAGGCCAATTTTTACTGTTTAACGTAACAAAAGGATGGCGCTAGTATAAGATAAATGCATTGGGGTTAAACAAGGACATCACGCTAATACATTGTAAATTAGTAATATCCAATGCATCTTCCAAGTCTTCCATTTTTAGCGATAAACGTTCGTGTAGTTCGGGGATAAGATTATTGTAACTAGGATAAACTTCCGGGTTGACGTTATCTAAGGCCAACACGTAACTAAGCTGCAGGATTTGTACATCGTCATCTTCAATTCCACTGTCGGTATCATGAATAAGCGAAACCGGTCGAATGATAGATTCCGGAATATTCCATTTACGTACCAATGCGGCGGATAATTCAGCGTAGGTAAACCCTAAAATGGCCTGTTGTAATTCTGCCGGACTCACTCTGGCATTAAATGCCAAACAGCGCTTGGCTTCGTGGGGCATTAAGGCAACCACAACCAGCTCACCCACATTATGCAGCAAACCACTCACAAACAAGCGTTCGGGCTCACGGATATGTCGATTTTCGGCAAAGTATTTTGCCAATAAAGCGCAACTGACGCTTTGTTCCCAGAATTTATCCAAATCAATGATTTTTGCATCGATATCATTAAAGGCATGGGTAATTCCGTAGGCCAGTGCAAGATCATACGCAGAACGGGTACCGATGACTTGTAACGCTTTGCTAATGGTTTCTATTTTGTTGGGGAAGCGATAGAGTGCGCTGTTTGCCACTTTAAGCAGTTGGGATGTGAGGCCAGGATCAAAGGCGATGATCTCTGCAATATCATCAATACTTGCAGCGCTGTCATCCATGCATTCTTTTAATCGAATAACGGCATCAGGCAACACGAAAACATCCATGGCCTTGTCTGCAATATCATTGGCTTTCATTAACCCCACCCCGTTTTTCACTGTGAATGATGTAAAACGTGAATAATTCTTTTATCGTTCACCTCTACTTGTATAGGCTATAAAATCAGTTATGCCAATATTTCATTGCTTACACATAACAATAACCCCAAATTTACCTTCCCTAACGGCGAACTGAATTACCATTACTGAATAAGTCTAATTCTCGACAATTATGTCGTGAAAGGGGCAAATGAAGCAACCAATACATACATAATAGGCGGTTAACTGCAGATAAAAACAACAACACTATTTAAATTCAAATCTGGTAGCATTTGCCCGCGTGTATTTTTAGAGGTTTTATCCTGATGATGTCAAAAAATCCCCCTTCAACATCTTTGCGACTTATCATAATAGGTAGCGTCTGGCCCGAGCCGAATTCCTCGGCGGCAGGTCAAAATATGATGGGGATCATTGACACCTTTTGTCAGGCTAACTGGCAAATTACCTTTATGTCTACGGCAGGCCATTCGGATATGGCGGCAGATCTTGGGGCCCTTGGTGTAAGTACAGAAACCGTCGCCCTGAACTGCTCCGATTTTGACCAACGCATTAAACAACTCAACCCAGACGTTGTAATATTCGATCGCTTTATGGTGGAAGAGCAGTTTTCTGCCCGAGTGTACCAAGTTTGTCCTAGTGCGTTACGTATTCTCAATACAGAAGATTTACACAGTGTGCGCCATGCCAGGCAGCAAAGCGTCAAAACAGGTAACAAGCTACCGTCGTCAACATCACCAAAACACAGCGATATTCAATACCGCGAAATTGCCTCAATTTTGCGAAGTGATCTTACATTGGTTATATCCCAACCTGAATACAAACTACTGCACGAAGTCTATCAGGTACCTCAGTCACAATTATTACTGCTTCCCCTACTCACAGGCTTGCCCCCTATTCCTTCGCGTCCATATGAAGAAAAAGAAGGGTTTGTGTTTATCGGTAATTTCCGTCATCCGCCTAATTGGGATGCGGTACTGCAATTGCAAAAGTTGTGGCCGGCCATTTACCGAAAAGTCCCCAGGGCACACCTGCATATCTATGGTGCCTATCCGCCTAAAAAAGCCATGACCTTGGATAATCCAAGCAAAGGATTTTGTGTTCACGGGTGGGCCAAAGATGCCGCTGCCACGGTGTCATCCCACCGCGTTATGCTTGCGCCTTTACGTTTTGGTGCGGGTATCAAGGGAAAACTGATTCTGGCCATGCGCTGCGCCACACCATCGGTAACAACAACAATGGGAACAGAAGGGATCGTATCGTGTCCATCCCAATGGCCAGGACGGGTGGCCGATGATGAAAACGCCTTTGTTGATGCTGCAGTGACCCTTTATCAAGATAAAACCCTGTGGTCAGAAGCAATGGGTGGGGGACATCAGATCGTGAACCAACAGTTCGATGATAATAAACACAAAACGGTGTTGCTTCATCGGGTGAATAACTATCTTGCCAATATTGAACGTCTGCGTCAGCAACATTTCACCCAAGGGATGTTATGGCATCACAGTTTACGTGCCACTCAATACATGAGTCAGTGGATCGAAGCTAAAAATCGCCCGCTAAACAAAGACGGCGAATAACCGCCGTGATCCCATTTGCCCTAGATTCACTGAGATAGCGATGAAGCCCTAATTCATGCATATAATTCACATAGGTACTTTCATCTAGCCTGACACTGTGTCCATTGGCTTTTTCTAACAACACAGCCAATACACCTCGTATAATTTTGGCGTCAGACCAGGCTAGAAAACCAGCCTGCTGTTCATCGAAGGCCAGCCACACCTGACTTTGACATCCGGCAACTTTATTTTCGTCAGTCCGCTGCGCAAGAGGTAATACGGGTAACACTTTTGACGCCAGCATCAATTCACGCATGGCGCTGTCCCACCCCTTTGCTGATTTTATTTTTTCCCCTAACGGATGAGGGAACGGGGCATCACTCAAGCCATTTCCTCATCAAAGCTCACGTTAAGATCGGCGGCAGACATGCTGATCCCCCCATCGTCTTGGTTAAGTGGAAAAATACACACGCCGGTTTCATTTTTCTCCATACCGGGTAACCAGACAGATATAAAGTCAGTTAGCGGTACAGACACGGGCTCAACGGTGCCAAGCGCTGGATTTTCCCACGTTTCCACCAGATCGCCGTGAGGCCAAACAGGTAATAACAAGCCTTCAGGGCTATCAATCATAATAAAGCCGTTGTCGTTTTTGGCTAACCACACGTGTTGCGCTTTTAGACAATATTGGAAAAACAACACACTGCGTTCATCGCTGTTAAGCACTTTTACCTGGTTAATCACAGGCTCGGCTAAATGCTCGGTAATGGTATTGGGAAACATGATGCACTCTGTAAGAGGAAATGGGGCATTATACGGATAGTTAACTGCGACCACCAGCGACCAAATTAATGTTACAGGCAATGCAAAAGAGTTTATGCCCCACCCAAGAGCATGCTAACCTGCCAGTTCAATGTAGGACATCTAAAAGTTCGCTATGGATTCGAAATACTTTATTAGCTCGCCCACCCAAGGTTCGTATATGCACTTAGACGAACCCCAGTTCAAAGAATTGAAAAGAGCGCGCAAAAGATTATCGTCAGAATACGCCATCAAACACAAATACCACCTGGTTCAATCGAACTTTGAGCTTGTTAATCAAGCCTTAGATGCACTATTGACCTGCTATATTGACCAAGCCCTATCTGCAGTCATGAATGAGGCAAAAAACAACTTAAACGCCGCGGTGAATAATTTCATTTTAAGCGCTAGAACCTACACTGCACAGCTTAAGCGCCATGTTCAAGCTTGCATTCCCCACGACAGAGAACAGGTAAACCGGGTAACACAGTGTATCGAGACAGAATACAAGCAAAGCTTTACCTTTCGGTTTGTGGAAAGCCTTTACGATTACGTTTCTTATTACGGGCTGAGCGTACATACGGTACAAATTGACAGCTATGGCACAGCAAAACCTTGTGAAGACCAACGGCGCTACGTCCTTAACGCTTTCATCGAGCGGGATTACCTTGGTGGCCCCACTGATTTTCGTGCATCTGTGCTGAAAGAAACCCCCTCAAAAGTGGATTTACGGCCATTACTCGATGAATTTATGGCGTGTTTAGCGCGGATCCATAAAGTCGCCTGTGACATCACCCAAGCCATTGCCAAACAAAGCCTGTATACCGTCAGGGAGTTTATCAATGTGTTTATCGGTGAGCACGGTCATTCGGGCAATAATCTGTTTGTGGTGCACACCATAGGCGAAGGACAAGATATGATATACGATCAGTTTCCCATATCCATGTACGCAGAACATCAAGCTGCTATCGATGAATATCGTTAGTGGGGAGAAAAGAACCAATGACAGAAAACAGACAAACCTCACAACATGAGCAAGACCGTTTTCCCGCGCATTTTGATAGTGTGGAAAACATTAGTTTTAATCACCGAATGCTAACGCTTTATCTCATCGCGGAAAAATTAACCCACTTGGACGGGGCAATATTGGAAGTGAATTTTCCCTGGCAAAGTGGGTTGCTCTCTTATGCCGAAACCAACGCATTTACCCGTTACAGCAATCAGGCCATGGCCTTAATTTCAGTCCTGCTGGAAAAGACAGGTAACAGTGAGGTGATTTATTTAGAAGTGGATCATAACCGCTGTCTCTACAGCTTTGCGTCAAGCCAACCTCAACAATTGTTTAATGCTTTACAACACATGCCATGCCCGGCAATTTTTGCGGCGCCCGCCATTACCCAGGTCGACATGTCACCCAGCCAGTATATTTGCCTCAAACGCCCCTAATAGCTCCGTATTTAGATAACAAGTCTATTCCCCATCATCACCCACAAGTTGCATTGATTCGAAGAGGCTTTTGGGCGTACCAAACAAAAAGCCTTGTAAATAATCACAGCCCAGTGCTTTTGCCACGCCTTCCTGCGCTTGGGTTTCTACGCCAGAAAATATCACGGTTTTGCCGAGTTTTTTGCATAATTCAACAAGGGTCTGGAGCAGTATTTTCGTTTTCTCGTTATGGCAATAATCAGAAACACGGGCATCAAATTTCACCATGGATACCGCCCCATCAACTAACATGGCTACGTCCATTTTGCCATCGCCAAAATTATCCAAGGCCACATTAAAACCGGTATCCACCAACGCATTGACCACCCGCTTAGCCGCAGGATCCGATAAGGATTGTTCTTTGATTTCAATAACCAGGGCGGAAGGAGGTATATTAAAGTCGGCAAGATAGGTGACAAACTGCTCGACCAATGAAGGTCTGGTTAATTGCAACAAGGAAACATTGACATGCAATTTAATGTGATTGTGTCCTTTTTCCACCAACAGTGAACGGGCAATACAAACTTCCCGGAGCATCTTTAACCCCAGCGCATTAATTAAGCCAGTTTCTTCTGCCACTGGGATAAAAATTTCCGGTGCAATATCAATGACATTTTCTCCGCGCCATCGACACAGGGCTTCGAGGCCGCAAATATCCCCCTTTGCATCAACAATGGGTTGAAAACGGGCGTACAGCTCCTTTTTCAAAATTGCATCATACAACCCCTGCTCCATAAACAACCGATATTCCACCGCTTCATTATGTTCAGGCGAATAGGTGGCCACAGTATTTTTACCCTGTTTTTTCGCTTCGTACATGGCCACATCAGCATGACGAAGTAGTTCTTCAGCACGGTTACCAAAAGCGGCATCAGCAATTCCAATACTGGCACTCACCGAGATCACGATGTTTTTGCAACTGGCGGGTTTATTCACCACATTTAGTATGCGCTCTGCCAATACCTGGGTGTCCCCTGACGTTTGCACCAGTACAATAAATTCATCGCCACCATGTCTTATCAGCGTGTCATTTTCACGAATAACCGATTTAACCCGCTTAGCACAAAGCTTTAATAGCTCATCGCCCACATCATGGCCATAGGTATCGTTCACCTGTTTAA
>NZ_JBAHZB010000096.1:0-13536 GCF_036697315.1 Alteromonas sp. 14N.309.X.WAT.G.H12 | reverse complement strand
GGGTGTCATTGACTTCTTTAAACATATCTAAATCAATAAAAAGCAACGCGAACTGATGCTGAGCCTTCTGTGCCGAGGCGATGCTTTTTGATAATAAGGCACTTAAGTAACGTCGATTAGGCAAGTTCGTCAAAAGATCCGTCGATGCCATGCTTTCTAGTTCATCGCGAATGGCAATTTGCTCGCTAAGATCAATATCCACACAAAACATCTCCGGTGAATCAGTGTCTTGTTTTAGCATGACATGGGAAGAAAAAACGTGCACCGGTGAGCCATCTTTTCGCATTAATACGAGCTCTTCAGAGGGGATGGGAATTCCTTTTTTAATCCATTGGGTATGTAAGCGTATGACCTCTGCACGCATAATCTTAGGTATAATGAGTTCTTCTAACCTTTGGCCGTGGGCTTCCCGCCCAGAAAACCCATATATACGCTCACTGGATTCGTTCCAATAAATAACACGACGATGTTTATCGTACCCTTGCACCGACACCTTAGGCAAAGCACTTAATAGCTCAATAAAGCGCTGCTCACTGATATCCTGACTTACCAGAGCCTCTTTCATTTCAAATTTATGTACTTTCATAGCGCCCCACATGAGGTTCTGTCACAATACCTCTAGTTGCGTGCAAAGCTTGGTATAAAGACACGCTGTGATAAATCCCAGCCGATGAATGGTATTGTTTAGAGAACTAATCAAAGTGTAGCGCAAAAACAAAACATTACTGACTTTCTCAACGCATAATGGCCGACATTAGTGCCACACAATTAGATGTATGCCTTAAAACACAATAGGTATTCTCCGTTTTAAGAGAATGTGCTACGTGATGACTAGGTGAAAGGATTTACCGTACACTATAATTAACGAAGCGCTGTAACACGCAACCGAGCAGCCTCACTTAGTTGACTTTTAGAAAATGAGGAAGCCAAGGCGCCGGGCCGTTGAAAGAAACGAAATCAACTAAACAGTGCCACAATGTCTCTTGCCCACTGAAATCCCATGGCGTTACAGGCCATCACAACTAAGGCGGCTACAAAGACCACCTGAATCACATACACGGCTATCTTAATGGCGTAATAAAGGACAAAGAGCCCTATGTATGAAGCGATAAAGAAAGTCCCTCCCGCCAGTGCAATTTGTACGATATTGAAATTATGTTCGTCATTCCACAAGATAACGACCCCAACCAGGGCAAGTATCAGCGCAAGGCCACTCATTTCTTCTGACACCTTATTTTTGGCTTTCTGTGTTGGGCTTTTTTTAGTGCCTGAAGCAGAGGGATTTTTAGTGGTTTTAGGTTTCGGTTTAACCACCGGAGCGGCGGGACGAAGTGGGGGGTTGGGTGCCGGTGTGTCAGGCGCAATAATATTACCAGCGCCATTGCAGGACCAACAGGTTTCTTGTACCGGTGTACTTGAGCGTCCACTGCCACTACAGCTTATGCAAGGCACATCGGTATAACTGCCGTGCCCAGAACCACCACAACTAGCGCAAGGTTCATAGTTACCGCTTGCTATGGTGCCTGCCCCAAAGCAATGATCACAGGTTCTACTTGCCATCGTTTGTCCCCTTCATGATAGTAATGTGAAATACACCGACATGGCGGTGAGCGAAGCTGTTCACGTTGAGCAACCCAAATGGCTAATCGTTACGTAATGCCGCTACTAGTCGCTATGAAAAGGTTAGGGAAAAATTTGGTTGTCTAAGGGCGAAACCAAACGTTAACTGATACTATACGCCGCAAATCACACTACCTTATGGAGGAACCGGGAGCCCCATGGCACTAAAAGCAACTATCTTTAAGGTCGACCTGTCGATTACCGACATGGATCGCAATTATTACCACGATCATAATTTGACCATTGCCCGTCACCCGTCGGAAAACGACGAACGCATGATGCTTAGGATCATCGCTTTTATTGCCAATGCCCATGAAAGACTTCAATTTACCAAGGGGCTTTCCTGTGATGAGGTACCGGATTTATGGCAAAAAAGCTACAGTGACGACATTGAGCTGTGGATAGAACTTGGCCAACCGTCAGAACAACGTATAAAAAAAGGCTGTAACCAAAGCCAGCAAATGATGATTTATGCCTACGCCGACAACAGTTTTGATGTGTGGTGGAAAAAAGAAGCCAACACCTTGAAGGTTAGAAAGAACTTGTCTGTGTTTACCCTACCAGGAGCGCTTGCCGCTGAATTAGCCGCCGGGGTGCGTCGTTCCATGCAAATTCAGGTAACCGTACAAGATGGGCATATGTGGCTAAACATGGAAGGAGACGACACCACACAAAGCGTGGAAATAGTGATAGAGCAACGCAAGCCATGAAAACACTGTCTAGCGTACAACGAAAACAACAAGCGTGTGTGTTAAGCGTGGCTGATACACTCGAACAACAAGGTCGAGAAGAACTTCAAGGGTTTCTGCAATGTTGGTTTGATATGCAGTATCATCACTTCCCCGATTCCCTTTTACTGCGTTTTCAGTTTGAAAATGAAGCCGCACTCACCGCTGCCCAACCGGCATTGAGAAAATGGCAAAAGCGCTTAAGTGCAGCCCTTGTCAGAAAAGGCGTGGTGCTAAAAGACATGCGCAGACATTTGGTATTTACCCTCGATGGGCCTGACACCTAGACCGTTATGCCCTGCCCCCAACCTTAACTGACCATCCCGGTGTTTGAAACGCCCCTTAGCACGCTATTTTCTTGCTGATTAGAGTGTCATCGCCGCCAACCAGCCAAAAGCAATCAACGGCAAGTTGTAATGCAAAAAGGTCGGCACCACAGTTTGCCAAATGTGCTCGTGTTGCCCATCGATGTTCAAGCCTGATGTGGGGCCCAAGGTTGAATCTGACGCCGGTGATCCCGCATCGCCAAGTGCTGCCGCCGTCCCCACAAGGGCCACGGTCGCCATGGGTGAGAAGCCAAAGGCAACGGCCAAGGGGACATAAATGGTAGCAATAATTGGTATTGTTGAGAACGAAGAGCCAATCCCCATCGTGACTAACAATCCCACCACCAGCATGAGAAAGGCAGCAAGGGGTTTATTGTCGCCAATAGTGGTTGATAGCGACTGAACTAAGGTTTCGACGCCATTGGAGGCTTTCATGACTTCAGCAAAACCCGCCGCAGCAATCATGATAAACCCGATCATCGCCATCAAGTGGACCCCTTTGGTAAACACATCATTGGTGTCTTTCCAAGCAATCACACCACCAAGATTAAAGACGGTAAAGCCTACTAGCGCGCCGATGATCATCGACCCCGACAGCAGTTGTACGCCTAGCGCCGCAATGATGGCAATAATAGACACGATAACGTGTGTAGGGTTAATGGTTTTCTGCTCAGCTTGCGGCGCCGTGTACTCGGTTACTGCGTAATCACGGGGTTTGCGATAGCTGATAAGGACGGCCACTAATAAACCAAAAACCATACCGGCACCGGGCAATAACATGGCGTGAGGGATTTGCGCTGCAGTTATGCCAGGTAAGCCATTATCATGCAGGTTTTTAAGTAAAATATTATTTAAGAAAATGCCACCAAACCCAATAGGCAACACCATGTAAGGCGTGATCAAACCAAAGGTTAGTACACAAGCCACTAAGCGCCGATCAAGTTTCAGTTTGGCAAAAACCCCTAACAGAGGGGGAATCAAAATGGGAATAAAGGCGATATGAACAGGAATGATGTTTTGTGATGACATGGTGATTAAAATCAACGCAAAAATCAGCGCGTATTTTAACCCGATAGATGCCGCTTCATTTTCACGACCAATAAAGCGTTTGATAACGGATTGTGCCAGCAAATCCGTTACACCAGAGCGGGAAATCGCCACGGCAAAGGTGCCTAACATGGCATAACTTAGGGCAATGGTGGCTCCGCCACCTAAGCCGCCTTCAAAGGTTGATACCGCATCAGTGAGGCTCATGCCAGAATACCAACCACCAACGATGGCACTAAAAGTGAGTGCCACCACCACATTTACACGCATCAATGCCAAAACCAGCATGATGCCGACAGATAAAACAACTGGATTCATAGTTATCCCGGATCGTTATGTTTAAATTTTTTAATTATTGTCAGTCTTGTCTATTGATAATGAAGACTACAAGTTGCGTTTACTGGCGGCACCGGCTTGTTACCCTTACCATCAGAGACAATCATTCCGGCCGAAGCATTTCAAAAACGTTTTCTTTAGATAGCGTATAGTAATCACCACTACCTCCACCACGGGTGACCGGCGCACTTTTAAGTGTACTGTATACGCCGTTTTCAATTAGCGACTTATCTATATGCACGCCCACCACTTCACCGATAATAAACCAACTGTGTAGCCTATCACCGCTTGCAGTCTTTAGCTGCACCACATCGCTAAGCTTACACTCCATACTCACTTTACTTGCCTTAACCCGAGGTACCCCGACAATGTTACTTTCTACAATTTCAAGCCCTGCATGGTGGAATTCGCTCTCTTCGGATGCAAAAGGCTTGCTGGTGATATTCATCGCTTCCACTAAATCCTTAGACACTAGGTTCCAGCAGAATTCACCGGTTTCCTGTACGTTAATGAAAGAATCTTTTTTACTGCCTACCACCGAAAAACCAATAATGGGTGGCGTATAATTTAACGCATTAAAAAAGCTATAAGGCGCAAGATTAAGGACGCCAGTCTTAGACTTTGTTGATATCCAGCCAATGGGACGTGGCGCAATAATGGCGTTAAAGGGGTCGTGGACAAGACCATGTCCCTGTTTGGGTTGATAAAAATGCGTTTGCTTCAAAACCATTCCTTAAAGAGTCTGTGAGTGATAAAGGTAGATTTTATAGGTCGACTCGCCTGACCCACTCAAGATTATCAAAAATAGGGTGAGCGATGCTAAATTATGTTCCGCAGGTTAGCGCCTGATCCAGGCTGTTATTTAGCCATCCGGTTGTTCATTCCCCTGTGCCCTTACGTTTTGATTTTTTTTGACGCACTCTTGGCAAATACAAGCCTTGTGTTTGCGGCTGGCGGGAACCTGTTGCAATAGATTCTGGGTAAACACAACGTCTTCGGCCATGCACCAGCAAGGTTGGTCGTTTGAAGTGAGGTTACCACAGTGGTTGAGGCCATTGCACAAGGGGCAGCGTGCTGCATCGGTGGGGCTTTTTTGCCTATTCATTTAATTGCGGTTCCCGGATATTAACGCGGTTAAAAAGTGACCAATAACGTGTTCCCCTTCACTCCCATGCTTGTTAAATATAGCGTCGGCGTTCGGCCAATATTCCCATCAACAAAAACGCAGCGATAAACGCCACACCGCGGTATGAGCAAGGCAGGAAAAAGATAAGGTGCTTAAACAGCGGCGCGCCCCATAAGGTTAATGCCCCATAGCCAAAGGCACACAAGAACACGAACAACAAACTGCGCAGTAAAAAGTGGTAACTTTTGATCAACTGTTTAATGTAGTTATTGATGAGATCGCCATAAATCACCAAGAGTGTGGCCACCAGCATCAAACTCATCTGATCATAATAGGGGCTAAGAAACTGATTAACTTGAGAGAGTATTTGGGCCATAAACTACAATGACATAAAGAGAATTAATTCAACGATTATAACACATTAGCGTAGTTTTGGGCGGTGTTGTTGATAAGCTTCATTCAGGTAAAATATCATCCATGTCATTCCACGCTTAATAGCCAATCTATTTACGCCTTTTTTGGATGTCACAGACAAATAGCAGAATTAAAGAGACTAAAAGAACTAGAAGGAAGTACTTGTTTGATACAAAAACAGAAACTTATTGAAAGAATAGGAATGTAATAGATTATATTCGAAGCAAGTTTTTAGAAAAAAAGATGGTGCGTCTACCCTGATTCGAACAGGGGACCTCTACCATGTCAAGGTAGCGCTCTAACCAACTGAGCTATAGACGCATTTAGCAGTGCCGTTACCACTATCGTGGTGAACGGCGCGTATAATAACGGGGCGTTATAGGTCGTGCAAGTTATTTTTAATCCTTACCCCGCTAACTGCTGCTGTTTTATACACTTTCCCGAATAGGCGACTCATTGGTGGCCGTATTGGTACTGAGCCCCCGACGTTGCCGCATTTGCATAGCACTTAGTGCCCACATGACAAAACCACCAGAAAACAGCATGGCCGCCGCAAAGCCAGTTTCATTAAAACTCGCTCCCGTTGCCAACAAGCTACCGCCAACCCAAGGGCCAATGGCGTTGGCCGTATTAAACGAACATTGTACCAAGGCCCCTAGCATGGCATGGCCCGTGGGCGACACATCCAGCAACATCGATTGTATTACCGACGCTAAGCCAACACTTGCCCCTAAGCAGAACACGCTAAAGTAAAGCCAATAAATATTAAACGCCGCATAAACATACATAACAGAGATGCCAATACTGCACATAAGGGCAATACCTGTGGTGGCAAGGGGGAAATGATCCGCTAACTTGCCGCACACCAAATTGCCTATTGTGGTACCAATTCCAAACATCATCATGGCGATGGAAATGGTAAATGCAGGCGTACCGGTAACGTTAATAATAGTATCGGCCAAGTAGGTATAAATACAAAACACCCCTCCAAAACCAATAAAGATGATGCCAGAGATGGACCATACCAACTTATTTTTTAATACGCTAAATTCATCCCTTAACCGTGTCGGCTTTAAAATTGGGCAGCTGGGCACAACAAAGTAAATAAGAAACACCGTTATTAAAGCAAGCATGGTCACTATGCCCATACAGGCTCGCCAGCTAACACTCTGCCCTAACAAGGTCGCTAAGGGCACCCCCACGATAGTGGAAATGGTTAACCCCGCAAAAACTTTCGACATATAGCTGGCGCGCTTGCCTTTTGGAGCCATATCCGATGCCACCAGCAAGGCAGTGGCAAAATAAGCACCATGAGGTAAGCCGCTAAGCACCCGGTAAAACACCAATTCAGGCAGCGAACTGGCAATGGCGCTTAGGCTATTGCCAATAAATATCATACTGGCAAAAAGAATAAGCGACGTACGTCGATTCATTTTATTGGTAAGCACCATAAATAACGGCGCACCTATCACCACGCCAATGGCATAACCACTGATGACATTACCTGCCATGGACGGCGTAATAAAAAAGCTGTCCGCAATCAGGGGCAACATAGACATAGATGCAAACTCTGTCAGCCCTAATGTGAATGTACCTAGCGCCATCACCAAAATGGGCCAAAAATAGGATTTGTTTTGAACGGTATTTGTGACCGACATAGTACCTTCTTTACAACGTGAAAATTCTTTAACTGCACTTCGATTACCGAACCTAATGCGTTAAAACAGGGGAACGAATTTATTCATTTATAGATGTAGGGATATGTACAGCGAACGCCACCAACAGGCGTATCTGCAAGGCTAAAAAACACCGCGCATAGCTGCAATACAGAATGTTATTTTTATTAAATTTGGACTTACTCTGGACGTAATATTATACAGCGAAGATAGGGCCAAGAACATCCTTTAAACACAGATTTTATGGCACTTATCACTTTTTATTGTTTAAAGGATTCACAGGGTCAACCAAAGTACTGGATTAATCCGCTTTTAATGCAAAGGGTAGCGGTTTTATTAAATCCATAATTTGGCCCGATTGGGTGATCTTCATAAAGTACTCCCCTAGCCTATCGGTTTCCTGTAACACCTTCTGCCAATAGCGGATGCGGGTATCTGCTGGCAGTTTTTCGAAGTCTTTTCTATCGGGGATCTTGCCATAAGGTAAGCTTGCGACAAACTCATCAGAAGGCACTAGCATCACCACGTTACGGTAACTACTGGCATGGGGAACCCGTCCTTTAAACCTTTTATCAAACCAGCCGGGAATGGGTTTAGCAGTAAAATGGGGGTATAACACCAGTCCTTGATCCGGCCCAAAGGAAAGATCAAAGTGATAGTCAATAATACCGCCATCACGGTACACCCCTTGTGGCGCAGCAATGATTTTTTCTACCCCTTCCAGCACCAATGGAATAGAGCCAGACGCCAATAGCGCATCGTTGACATTCACATATCCCAGCTCACTGGATTCGGTATTCAGCCCATAGGGATCGTGAATGGTTAAACGACTGCCGGGGGCCGAAAACACATGACGGGTATATAAAACATTCAGGTTTTTCCGCCCCATTGCATTTAGCGCCGCGCTAGCCAATAACCCTCGCATTTGGGTAATACGGCCTCGGCTTGCCATTGCCCCGTGACATCTTGCCGCAATTATGTGGATCTTAAAACGCTCATTGGTGATCACATCCATTGGCCCTTCCCTACCCATAACGTAACTGAGTAATGCCCGCGCTTTTTCGGTAATTTCATTGGCCGTTGGCTTAGCAGAATACACCGTATTGGCATACTGCTCGGCAAGACGATTTATGGCCGAATAGGGATCTTGCTGAACCATACAGGCCGCACGAAATGCGCCCGCCGACGTACCTATAATTTGGATCTGTCCACCTCGATGATGGAACCACTCAGGAAATAATACGCGGTCAAGGCCAGCCAAAACAAACCACTTGGGGCCGCCCGAGGCCCCAAGAAAATAATTAAACAGTAGTGGGTAAAATCCGTGTTTTTTAAGTAGTGCCAGCGCGCCGGGGCCAGCATACACATTAAGTGGCGCAGCCAATCTATAATCCCTTATTTATCTTTTGTGGAATAATTTACCAGCGCGTTACTTTATTGTCACTGATTGTCGCTGTATAACGCAAAACTGGCACCTGACGGGTCCTTAATATAAACAAAACTGGCTGTGCCGTGACGCCTCACATCCGTTAACGCCTGTCCACCCGATGCGATTGCCGCCTCATACGCACGGGTAAAGTCATCAGTGGTAAAATACGGGATCCAGCCCACGGGCACGGATTGATTTGACCCCTTCCGATGGCAAATCCCGCCCATGACATTACCATGGGCATCTTTCATAATAAAATCGTTATACCCGTCCATGGCCACTTCGTCTTTTGTCCAGCCGAGAACTTGTTGATAAAAATTGCTCACGGCAACAGCATCGTTTACCGTAAGATCACGCCAACTATCAGTTGAATCACTCATTGTCTGTCCTTGCTCTATTTCGTTGTGTCAAGGGCTCAAAGACGAAGAAATTACGCTTTTTCACCCTATTTTTTATTTATAACGGTAGACAACATCTGTGGAAAATGCTTGTGAAAACACAAATGTTATCCACTGACCATTGTTTAACCAATATTTTTTATTTAATAAAAACAGGCGGTTATAATACTCACACATACTACTCAACAAACTTATCCACAGATAAAGTGGATAACACAACAAAGAATGTGAAAAACGGGATCTAACGATACGATCTGGTTAGCTCTTGTGTTTTACATTAGTATTATCACTACAATACTGTATCAAAATTAACCACATAGGCCCAATCTATTTCGTTTTCTGATAAGGGCATAACTTATCAACATTGATTTGGTTTTATGATCACCGAAAATGGGTAACTGACTTGCAATTCGCTTCTTCTCCACCCGAACAGTTCACACAACATCATAGATTAACGGCGCCCATTGCGGCGCGGCCAATTTCGCTAGATGACATTACATGCCCTATTATTAGTGAACAAGTTTGGGGGCCTACCGTGGCGTTTCATTATTCTGGCCACACACTTTACGCCCCTGATGACTGTCGTATTGATGTCATACCTGAACGGGGATATGAAGTACGCTTACGCACCCTGTATGGTTTGAAGTTATTTATTACGCTATCGTTGCAACCCCTTCATCTTATGGGCGAAAAATGTGAGCGTTTGTGCCGGCCCGGTGACACCCTAGTCCAAGGTGCACCGATTATGCGTATTCAACCTCAGTGGCTCAAACAAAAAGGCATTGAACTCAATGGCGCCCTTGCCTTAATGAATGGCCACCAGGTAAAAGGCCTCACCTTGAGTACAAATAAACAGTGGGTGGCCAACGAAGATGAAATTATGGGCATTTATCTGTAATGCCCCTTCGCCCCGTCGGGGTTTTAACCGCAGTGGTGGTATGTAAACGCCGAATATCACGGTTCCACGGTTGCACTTGGCGACAGTCTTACTTTAGACTCTGTGATAATATTACAGACAGTGACAATTCCTATATATGACAACAACATTATTTGGTATCAGCAATTGCGATACGATAAAAAAAGCCAAAAAGTGGCTTGAAGAACATAATATTGATTACTCTTTTCATGACTACCGTAAACAAGGTATCGATGCCCACTGGCTGGCGGCAACAGAATCCCATCTTGGATGGGAAAATCTGCTTAACAAACGGGGCACCACCTTTCGTCAATTACCCGACGAAGATAAACAATCACTTGATAAAGAAAAAGCCCTCGCCCTGCTGCTGGCCCACCCAGCAATGATTAAACGTCCGGTTTTACAATACAACGACCACTACTTTTTAGGGTTTAAAGCCGATCAATACAAGGACATTTTCGCCCTATGACACACGTGGTAGAAGTAGCTAAGAATCTCATTAACCGACGTTCAGTTACCCCGGAAGACGCAGGTTGTCAGACCTACATGAAAGACTACTTAAATGAATCGGGTTTTAACCATGAGACCATGGTGTTTGAAGACACCACCAATCTATGGTCGCGCCGTGGCACCGAATCACCGGTATTTTGTTTTGCTGGCCATACTGACGTTGTACCTAGCGGCCCGGAAGAAGCCTGGATCTCACCGCCTTTTGAAGCCACGGAAAAAGACGGCTATTTATATGGCAGAGGCGCCGCAGATATGAAAGGCAGTCTGGCTGCCATGCTAGTTGCGACCCGTAAGTTTGTTGCCGATTATCCTAATCATCGCGGCAGTATTGCTTATCTGATCACCAGTGATGAAGAAGGCCCTTTTATCAACGGTACCACCCGGGTTATCGACACCCTTGAAGCCCGAAATGAAAAAATTGACTGGTGCATTGTGGGCGAACCTTCTTCCACCACAGAAGTGGGCGACGTGGTCAAAAACGGACGTCGGGGATCATTAACGGGTGATTTAACCGTCAATGGCATTCAAGGGCATGTTGCCTACCCCCATTTGGCAAAAAATCCGGTACATGATGTGGCCCCCGCACTGAGTGAATTAAGTCAGGCCCATTGGGATCACGGCAATGATTACTTCCCTCCGACCAGTTTTCAAATCTCCAACATTCATGCTGGCACCGGAGCTGGAAACGTGATCCCCGGCACCTGTCAAGTGTGTTTCAACTTCCGGTTTTCCACGGAAGTTACCAATGAGAAGTTAATTGAAAAAGTGAATCACATTCTTGATGGTCATCAGCTGGACTATCATATTGACTGGACATTCAATGGCCAGCCGTTCCTCACCGATGCTGGCGCTTTGGTTGAAGCCACCCAGCAAGCCATACATGAGGTAACAGGCCGTGACACAAAACTGTCTACTGCTGGAGGCACATCTGATGGACGCTTTATCGCGCCTACGGGTGCCCAAGTTATCGAGCTAGGGCCGGTGAATGCCACCATTCATAAGGTTAACGAGTGCGTGTTAATGGATGATCTTGCCAAATTGGCAGACATTTATTACGCCATACTCGTACGTTTACTCGCATGAGTCAGCAGAACGCCTGGCTGGGTATCGACAATCCCTTCTTATGTGAAGTGGATACGTCCTTTTTCATCCATAAGGCGGTTAAACCCGCCTGGCTGGATTTACAGGCCGCAGCACATAAAGCGGGCATTGATTGCCAGCTTATTAGTAGTTATCGGGATTTTTATCGGCAACTGGCCATTTGGAATCGCAAATGGCGGGGCGAGGCAACCTTGTTTGACACCGCCGGCAATATCATTGCCGCGGAATCCTTAAGTGATGATGAAAAAATCGATGCTATACTAACATGGTCAGCACTTCCTGGTGGCAGCAGGCATCATTGGGGAACAGATATCGATGTTTATGATAAAACGTCAGTGGATCATTGGCCCCATAAATTTGAATTGGTTGATGCAGAGTACCGTGAACAGGGACCGTGCCATGCTCTGGCCTGCTGGCTTGATGAAAACCTGCATAAATTTGGTTTTTCACGACCATTTATGCAAGATAAAGGCGGCGTTGCCGTGGAGCTTTGGCATCTCACCCATACGGAAAGTGCCGCCTACTTCGAGCAGCAACGCAACATAGCGCAACTTCACAAGGCGCTCAGCGAGGCCGAAATGGAAGGAAAAGCTGCAGTACTGGCTCGCCTTGATGAGCTGTATCACCGTTATGTACTAAATGAGGGTAAAATGTGAGTACCGGCTGGCTTATTGTGATCATTATTCTTGCCGTAGGCTTTATTGCCGGAAATGTGCTGTTATTAAAGTCATCCTCTCGCTTTAAAGTACCGAAGGACTTCAAACCCAGAAAATATGATGATGACGACGATGATTGAAATCGACGTCATTCACTCTGCTAGGCCTCGGTGATCTTAACGGCAGTGCCAGCAATGCTAACCATAAGCATACTGCCTTTATCTCCAATGACCTGATAATCAATATCAATCCCCACCACCGCGTTTGCGCCCATAGCACGGGCTTCTTGTTCAAGTTCTGAAAACGCCAATTTACGGGCTTTGGTTAATTCACCTTCGTAAGCGCCAGAACGCCCACCAACGATATCCCGTATTGATGCAAATAAGTCTTTAAACATATTCGCGCCCATTACCGCTTCACCAATCACGATACCGTGATATTGGGTAATATTTTTTCCCTCTATGGTAGGGGTTGTGGTTAATATCATGATCTCTCCTGTGCTGAAAAAGCGTGTTTTAAGGCTGTAAGTCGTTGGGTTAATTCATCGCTTTCGTAGGGTATGGCAGGCTGCTTTCCCCAAATGGGTGCGGGCCAGGCCACATCCTTTTCAAATCGTGCCACATGATGCACATGCAACTGACGAACAATATTGCCGATGGCCGCCACGTTGAGCTTGGTTGGTTGAAACAACGAAGACAATACATCACAGGTTAAACGGGATTCATCACAGTATATGCGCATCTGTTGGTCAGTAAGATCCGTAAGTTCGATAGCATCAGGAATACGGGGAACTAAAATTAACCAGGGAAACTGACTGTCGTTAGCGAGTAAAACCCGACAAAGTTCGAGATCGTCAACAAGCACACAATCTTGTTGTAAACGAGGATCAAGCTTGAACATTAATTTCTCCTATTCCCACAGGGACAACGGTTAACAGTGCACGTTGCCCGAGCGCCACATTCGCATTAGGGAAAACAATGGCTTCGCCGTCCTGTTCCGTTTCATAACGCCGGCCCTTTTCAGACGCCAAGCAATACCCTTTTTCAAAACCGGTAAAGTTGGGTGTATCGTCAGCAAAATGCAGGGTGAAATCTTCGTGATTCCTATTAATAACCTGATTGATTCGATACAAGGTAACCTCACTAATATCATCATCTACACTAAAGGCCCGCTGACCAATAAGGTTTCTCAAGGTGCTACGCACGTTGGCAAAATTAGCCATATCATTTTGACCAAACGCCTTAACCTTACCC
>NZ_JBAHZB010000095.1:494-13560 GCF_036697315.1 Alteromonas sp. 14N.309.X.WAT.G.H12 | reverse complement strand
TTTCCCTTCTAGACGCCATTTTCCGGCATCTTTGGCCCCTTGTTCACCGCCATATTCCACAAAATGGTCATAGCTGACAACTTCAGCACGAATAAAGCCTTTTTCAAAGTCGGTATGAATTTTACCGGCAGCTTGTGGTGCCGTTGAGCCTTCAGGGAAGGTCCAGGCCCGTACTTCTTTTACACCAGCAGTAAAGTAAGTTTGCAGTGAAAGCAAGTTGTAGCCAGCACGGATCACACGGTTTAATCCAGGCTCTTCCAAGCCCATATCTTCCATGAATTCGTCCCGTTCATCATCATCTAATTCGGCAATTTCACTTTCGATTTCTGCGCATACTGCAACCACAACTGCGTCTTCATCGGCTGCGATGGCTTTGACTTGATCAAGATAAGGATTATTGTCAAACCCATCTTCATTCACATTGGCAATGTACATGGTGGGTTTCATTGTCAATAAATTCATATAGCTGATGGCAGCAATTTCTTCTTTGGCTAAATCCAGTGAGCGAACCAACTTACCTTCGTCGAGGTGAGGCTTTACTTTTTCTAGCACTTTGAGCTCGAATTTCGCGTCAGCATCGCCGCCTTTAGCGCGCTTGCCCACACGAATGATGGCTTTTTCGGTGGTTTCCAAATCAGACAGTGCCAACTCGGTATTGATAACGTCAATGTCATCTTGTGGGCTGACTTTGCCGGCCACATGAACAATGTTGTCATTTTCAAAACAGCGAACAACATGCCCAATAGCATCAGTTTCGCGAATGTTTGCTAGGAATTTATTACCCAGCCCTTCACCTTTTGATGCACCTTCTACCAAACCAGCAATATCCACAAATTCCATGGTGGTGGGCAGTACCCGTTGAGGGTTGACGATGGCGGCCAGTTTGTCCAAGCGCAAATCCGGTACTGGAACTACACCGGTATTCGGTTCTATGGTACAAAAAGGAAAGTTAGCCGCTTCGATTCCGGCTTTGGTGAGTGCATTAAATAGGGTAGATTTACCCACATTTGGCAAACCAACGATGCCACATTTAAAACCCATGAGCTTGACCCTTGTCTGGTTATTTACCCGGAACGTCAGCTTTAAAACTGTGTAGTCTGTTCTGGGCTTGTTTTAAGTCGTTTTTAATCAGTATTTCAGTACAGCGAACGGCTTCGTCTATGGCATCAACAATGGCATCTTTTTCGTCAGCCTGTGGCTTTCCGAGTACATGACCGGTGACTTTACTTTTGTGGCCTGGATGGCCAATACCAATTCGCAATCTGAGGAAGTCTTTATTGTTGCCCATGCGAGCAACGATATCACGGACACCATTCTGGCTTGAACTGCCGCCAACTTTAAATTTGGCAACGCCAGGTGGTAAATCCAGTTCATCAAAAGCAACCAAGATATTCTCTGCTGGGATCCGGTAGAAATTTGCCATGGCGGAGACAGCCTGACCACTTTTATTCATAAAGGTGGTGGGATAAAGCAGACGAATATCTTGGGTGCCTATAGTAATACGGCCCGAATGACCATAAAACTTACTTTCTGGCTTAAGGGTCGCATTAAAACGTGCAGCCAACATTTGCAGGTACCAAGCACCGGCATTATGTCGTGTGTTTTCATATTCTGGGCCTGGATTTCCCAGGCCCACAATCAGACGAATATCTGACAAACTGATTATTCCTCAGTTGTGCCTTCTTCGTCACCTTCACTTTCTTCTGCTTCAGCAGCTTTAGGTGCAGGTTTAACGGTAACCACTGCCAAATCGTGAGCTTCACCACCTTTAGTTAGCTCAACAGAGCTAACGCCAGCAGGCAATGTCAGATCAGATAAGTGTACAGTGTGATCCATGTCTACATTTGCCATGTCAACTTCAACGAATTCAGGCAAGTCTTTAGGCAGACAAGAGATTTCGATTTCGTTTACGTGGTGTTCAGCAATACCGCCCGCTTTGATAGCTGCAGATTGCTCTTCATTTACAAAGTGTAGAGGAACACTGGTGTGCAGCTCTTCGCCAGCAATGATGCGTTGGAAATCAATGTGCATGATTTTAGGCTTGTAAGGGTGACGTTGCATGTCTTTAACTAAGGCTTCAACAGGCTTTCCGTCGATGTTTAAAGTTAAAACATGAGAGTAAAACGCTTCAAAGTCAGCGGCGTTGTTAACCTTGTTATGGTCAAGAGTTAATGCCACTGGGGCTTCTTCGCCACCGTAAAGGATAGCAGGCACTTTATCAGCATGACGAAGGCGGCGGCTCGCACCTTTCCCTAAGTCAGTACGGATGGCTGCTTCCAAAGTAAAAATTCCATCAGACATAAATATGTCTCCGTAGTTAGTCATTAATTAGTGTGCAGACTTTTGCGACCAAAATCTGCGATTCGCTGAGCAATCACGCAGTGTGTTACTCGCACCCAAAATAAAAGGGCGGCGAATTCTACCACCACCCCGTTACAGATACAAACGGGTTTTACCGGAGATTAAGATAAACAGCTCTGACTAAGCGTACCTGCTACATTTCGTTGGAAGGCAAGGTAATGTTGGTTGCGTCCATGTGTACTATTTCCGTCACCGCAAAGGGGATACCGAATTGCTTTGTGGTGGCCATCCCTTCTACTGGTTTACCTTTTACCGTAAGTTTCATGCCATTTTTGCGGTAGGGCTTTTCAAGGTTACGTAATAGATAGTGCCTGCCGTCAGCGGTAATAAAGCCCAGAAAACCACCTTCTTGGGGCTGATAAACCAGTGTGCCAGTGAGGGTTTGAAGGTCTGTCATAGCCGCTCCTGAGGGTCGTTGGCCAGTCTGCAAGTCGGTGGTTGTCGTATTGGCATTATGGTGATCATCGTCGCATCCGGCAAGCGCGATAAGCGGTAATAATACGAGGGTAGAAACAAAGCGTGCCACAGATTATCTCCTGATTTTTATCATCATTATAGGTGATAGTGTGCAGTGTTTTATCTGAATGAACAATGAATGAGTAGCCGGTTAAAAACGAGAGGAAGCTTGTAATGAGAATGAGTCAGTGATCCGAAACGGATCACTAACTGAACAGGAACTTAATAATCAAACATGGCGGAAATGGATTCTTCGTTGCTGATACGTCGAATCGTTTCGGCTAACATTTCTGATAAGGTTAACTGTTTTACTTTGCCCGTGGCCTTCATTGCGTCTGATAACGGAATACTGTCAGTAACAATAATTTCGTCAATCACAGATTCTTTAAGGTTTGTGGGTGCATTACCTGAAAAAATCGCATGGGTAGCATAAGCATACACTTTACGCGCACCATGATTTTTTAACGCTTCGGCCGCTTTTGCTAAGGTGCCACCGGTATCAATCATATCGTCTACGATAATACAGTCTCGGTCTTTCACATCACCAATGATGTTCATAACTTGGGAGACGTTTGCCTTAGGACGACGTTTGTCGATAATGGCAAGTTCTGTATCATTGAGTAGTTTCGCCGTGGCTCTGGCTCGCACAACGCCGCCAATATCCGGTGAAACCACGATAGGATCTACAAAATCCCGTTCTACCATATCGGCAAGCAAAATCGGCGTGCCGAAGGCGTTATCAACAGGTACGTCAAAGAAGCCCTGGATTTGCTCGGCATGTAGGTCGATAGTTAATACGCGATCTACACCAACATTAGACAAAAAGTCCGCAACAACACGGGCCGTGATAGGGACTCGGGCTGAACGCACTCGACGATCTTGTCTGGCGTAACCAAAATAAGGAATAACGGCAGTGATACGTCCTGCTGAAGCTCGTCGTAATGCATCAATCATTACAATCAGTTCCATTAGGTTATCATTGGTGGGCGCGCAGGTAGATTGGATAATAAAAACGTCCGAACCACGGACGTTTTCATGTATTTCTACGCTGATCTCACCGTCGCTGAAACGACCAACACTGGCATTACCTAGTTTGGTATAAAGGCGTTCGGCAACTTTATGAGCAAGTTCGGGGACAGCATTGCCTGCAAAGAGCTTCATATCTGGCACAAGTGTTTCCTCAGTGCATTGATAGTAGAGGTGGTTGGGGTAGCTGGACTCGAACCAACGAATGGCGGGATCAAAACCCGCTGCCTTACCAACTTGGCTATACCCCAAAAATAATTAATTCATGTCCGATGCTTCGTTCACATGTTTTAGCTTTTCTTGTAGTGGCGACGTATTGACGCCTCTGGCAACAAAACCTGCCCATTTATCCGGCAAAGCCTTCAATATCTCTCTAGCAGCGAGTTCGTTATCAAAGACAGAAAATACACAGGCGCCTGTGCCCGTCATCCGCGACGGTGCGTAGTGTACCAACCACTGTAATAATTTTGCAACTTCCGGATGCTGATTACACACAATTGTCTGGCAATCATTGTGGGTATTTTCGAAATTGTAGTCATGCCATGAAATGGCCGGTGTATTGCGTGGTAGTGACGGTTCAGAAAAAATTTGCGCGGTACTCACATGGACATTTGGGTTCGCCACCAGAAACCATTTTTCTGCTAACGACGCGGGGTGTATATTTTCGCCTACACCACCGGCAAAGCCGCTACAGCCTTGAACAAAAATAGGTACGTCTGCCCCTAAGGTCAGTCCCAATTTCCTTAATTCGGCGGTAGAAAGTCCGCATTGCCACAAATAATTTAACGCCACCAGGGTCGTGGCCGCATTGGATGAGCCGCCGCCGATACCGCCGCCCATGGGCAGCACTTTTTTGACACGAATATGGGCGCCTTTAAGGGGGGAAGATTTTTTTTGTAATAAGCGGGCCGCTTTGATGATCAGGTTATCTTCATCATCAACCCCATTTATGGAAGGGGAGAGCGTAAGCTGACCTGTATCGTTTGTCTCGAAGGCGAGACTATCACCATAATCCAATAGTTGAAATAAGGTTTGTAACTGATGATAGCCATTGTCATAACGGCCCAGAATGTGAAGAAATAAATTAATTTTAGCCGGACTCGGCCACCATTTATCGAGGCTCATCAAGTAAATCCCAAGTCTCAATACGAATTTTTATCATAGTGTTATCTTTGTTTGTCTGTCTAAGGGTCAGTTGATAGGGTAGCCAGATACCCGATACATTTCCATACTGGCTGTAAGTTACCTGCCACTGAGAGCAGGTTTGACAACCCGGTGAGAGTGACGCTAGTAATTGTTTGTCATTTAACTGATAAACATCGTCCTTTAGCGGCAAGCCTTTTATCCAACTAAGTAGTTTGTGTACGGGAATGTCCCAGTTTGTCACCTGATAGATCAGAGCGCTGGGATCGGTGTTTTCATAATGGTTGCCGTCGGCTTCAAGTGTGGCTAAACCCTGGGTGTAATCCATGTTTACCAGAGATATTCCCAACATATTGGTTAATCGGAATTCAAAATCTGTCTGATTGGTTTTCCAATTCATATTGGCGCTGACCGCCTTTTTTCCTTGGCGTATGGCCATTTTCCCTTTGATTTGCCACTGGGTCACGTCGGTTAACTTGGCCAGCTGAATTGGCAGGTTAACCGCCTGTTGAGGGCCGTCTGGTAAGGTTGTACAGGCATTAAGCCCGAAAAGAACCACAAAGATGAGCGCAATTTGACGACGGATAATGGTCATGTTTCCCTTAATTTACAGATGCACAATTTACGTGCGATAACGGCATAGTTTATGTGAACACAGTTTCATGAGTACTTTCAATCATTTTGGGTTTTTCGTACAATGCCGCTCCGACGATGCCAGCATGAATTTGAATGACCTTAACAGCCCTCGGAATTAACCACAAAACAGCACCTGTTGCCTTACGGGAAAAAGTTGCATTTACACCGGACTCTCTGGTGTCTGCGCTCGCCTCTCTAAAAGGGCTCTCCAGTGTTGATGAGTCGGTTATTATTTCCACTTGTAACCGAACAGAAGTCTATATTAAAGGGCGTAACGTCAAAACCGATATTATTTACTGGCTAGCCGATTTTCATGGGGTGTCTGCCGACGATATTCAAAATCATAGTTATTTCTATGAGCACGAAGACGCCGTTAGGCATGTTATGAGAGTGGCCAGTGGTCTTGATTCCCTTATTCTGGGCGAACCGCAAATTCTGGGACAAATAAAGCAGGCCTTCAGCGATGCCAAGCATTCAGGTACGGTAGGCTCCGAGTTCGAGCGTTTGTTTCAACATACATTTTCGGTGGCAAAGCGTGTGCGCTCTGAAACCGAAATCGGTGCCAATGCGGTCTCTGTGGCCTTTGCCGCGGTACAGTTAGCAAAACATATTTTCAGCGCTTTACCTAAGCGGTCGGTACTGCTGGTTGGGGCTGGCGAAACCATTGAGTTGGTGGCTCAGCATCTAAAAGAGCAGGGCGTTAACCGATTAGCGGTGGCAAACCGCACCGTTACCCGGGCGGAAACGTTAGCGAAACAACTAGATGCAGACGTATTGACGTTGTCTCAACTACCAGAACATTTGCATGATTTTGATATTGTCATTAGTTCTACGGCAAGCCAGTTACCCCTTATTGGTAAAGGTATGGTGGAGAATGCCCTTAAAAAGCGGCGGAACCTGCCTATTTTTATGGTGGATTTGGCGGTTCCCCGAGATATTGAATCTCAGGTGAATGAATTGAGCGACGCTTATTTGTACACCGTTGATGATTTGCAGCACATTGTCGAACAAAATTTGGCGTCGCGAGAGGTTGCGGCGCAAGAAGCGGAAACCATTATTGCCGAGCAAGCCAAAGTCTTCCTTAATTGGAAACAGGCCCAAAAATCCATTAGCTTGGTGCGTCAATATAGAGAGCGGGGAATGGCATCCCGAGATGAAGCGGTGGCGCGGGCATTAAACCAGTTAGCTGAAGGCAAACCCGCTGAAGATATTATGCAAGAATTGGCATACAAATTAACCAATGCGCTGATGCATGGTCCTACCCGGGTCTTGCGGGAAGCCGCTCAGAAAAATGATGTTGCCTTAACCCAATGGCTGGGTCAGGCGATGGATATTACTGGCGATAAGCAGGATAAATAAAGGTACAACACAATATGAAAGAATCCGTTGTCAGAAAGCTTGAAACCTTGGTTGAACGCTTTGATGAAGTTCAGGCGCTGCTAGGTGATCCTGACACCATTTCTAATCAGGATAAATTCCGTGCATTATCCAAAGAATATAGTCAGTTAGAAGATGTAGTAAAAGGTTTTAATGCCTATCAGCAAGCGGCGGAGAATCTTATTTCTGCGCAGGAAATGCTTGGCGAAGATGACGCCGAAATGCGGGAAATGGCGCAAGAAGAAATCAAACAAACCAAAGCCGATATTACGGATTTGGAAAACAAACTACAGATATTATTGCTGCCTAAAGATCCTAACGACGACAATAACTGCTTTTTAGAAATAAGAGCCGGTGCTGGCGGCGATGAAGCGGCGATATTTGCCGGTGATCTTTTCAGAATGTACAGCCGTTATGCGGAAACCCAGGGCTGGAAAGTGGATGTTGTGAGTCAAAATGAAGGCGAACACGGCGGCTTTAAAGAAGTGATCGCACACATTACCGGTGAAGGTGTCTACGGTATTTTGAAATTTGAGTCTGGCGGTCATCGCGTTCAGCGCGTACCCGAAACAGAATCTCAGGGCAGGATCCACACGTCAGCGTGTACAGTGGCCGTATTACCGGAAATTCCAGAGTCCGAGGCAATCGAAATTAATGCCGGTGATTTGCGTGTAGATACCTTCCGCGCATCCGGTGCCGGTGGACAGCACGTTAACAAAACGGATTCAGCCATTCGTATTACCCATATACCGTCAGGTGTTGTGGTTGAATGCCAAGATGAACGTTCTCAGCACAAGAACCGGGCAAAAGCCATGTCAGTGCTACAAGCCAGATTAAATCAAATGGAAGAAGAAAAGCGGGCCGCTGAAGAAGCCTCTACCCGTCGGAATCTGGTGGGCAGTGGTGATCGCTCGGAGCGAATTCGTACCTATAATTTCCCCCAAGGACGTGTGACGGATCACCGTATTAACCTGACACTTTATCGGTTAGATGAAGTGATAGAAGGCAACTTGGCCGCCATGTTAGATCCTATTCGACAGGAACATCAGGCCGATTTGCTTGCCTCATTGGCCGACGATTAATGGCGCTTTCCATTGTTCAGGCCTTGGACTGGGCAGGTAAAACGCTGGCACTGTCAGAGTCTGCAGACACCGATGCCAGAGTATTGCTGTGCCATGTACTACAGCAAAATCGAACGTATCTTTATACCTGGCCGGAAAAGCCGTTAACCGAAGCGCAACGCCAAACCTATGAGTCCCTTGTGCACCAGCGGGCGCAAGGGCAACCTGTGGCTTATCTAACGGGTTACAGGGAATTTTGGTCGTTGAAGCTAAAGGTCGAACCCGCCACCTTGATCCCGCGACCGGATACCGAATTATTGGTTGAAACGGCGTTAAGCTTACTTACCGTGGAAGACCGCACAGTTTGTGACCTAGGTACCGGCACCGGTGCTATTGCGCTGGCCATTGCCAGTGAGCGATTTGATCTAGAAGTAACCGGTGTGGATAAGTTTGAAAACGTGGTTGAATTGGCCAGGTTAAATGCACAAGACAATGACATAACCAATGTGCAGTTTATACAAAGCCACTGGTTTGATGCCATTGCACAGACAACCTTTGACATGATTGTCTCCAATCCCCCTTATGTTGAAAGCGACAGCCCCTATTTGTCCCAGGGCGATGTGCGTTTTGAACCCCGTTCGGCACTCACTGCTGGCAAAGACGGGCTCGATGATATCGCCACTATTATTGTTAAAGCGCGCAAACATTTGCGATTGCATGGCTGGTTGCTACTGGAGCATGGCCATAACCAAGGTGCGTCTATTCGAGAACAATTTGCCCATGCAGGGTATCAAAATATTCACACTTATCAGGATCTCGCCGGTTTAGATCGACTAACCGTAGGAAAAAGAGTTTCTTGCGAATAATTTCGCTTACAGTATGCTTTGTTTGGCCAGACAAATACGGACAGTATTAGATGAGTGATGATTTTTTCTTTTTAGAGGATGACGATGAAGCATTGCCAGAAGAGCTTGGCAGTTGGAAAGTACTTATCGTTGATGATGAGCCAGAGGTTCACGCGGTAACCAAACTTGCACTGAATGACTTTATCCTGGATAACAAACGGCTGGAATTTATTAGCGCTTACAGCGGTAATGAAGCGAAAACTTACCTGACGCAACATAATGATGTGGCGGTGGTCTTGCTCGATGTGGTGATGGAAACGGATAACGCCGGACTTGAGGTCGCCCAATTTATTCGCAACGATCTGGATAACCATTTTACACGGATTATTTTGCGTACCGGACAACCGGGCCAGGCACCGGAGCGAAGCGTCATTGTTGATTATGATATCAATGATTATAAATCGAAAACGGAGCTGACAGCGCAAAAACTCTTTACCGTTATGATTGCTTCACTGCGTTCATACCGGGATATAGTGGTAATTGAAGAAAATCGCGCTGGACTTGAAAAAATCATCGATGCCTCTGTCAATTTGTTTACCTCCCGTTCACTGGAAAAGTTCATGCGTGGCATTATTCAGCAACTGGCTTCCATTTTGGGGTTTTCAAAAGATGCGGCTTATATTACCAACGCTATTGCCGTTAGCCGTCCTTTGAGGCAAGCCGCTACCCAGGAGTTGTTCGTCTTTGCCGGGAATGGGGAATACGCGGGGCTGGAAGGAAAGCCGTTGCAAAAAAACATCCCTGATGATGCCTATCAACTGTGTCAGCGGGCCCTTGCTGAAAAACGCATTATTTTTGGTGACGATTACGTGGTTGCCTATTGCTACAGTAAGCACCATAAAGATTCATTGCTGTACTTGTCCGGGATTCCTCGTAAATTAAGTGAAACTAATATGCATTTGCTTAAGCTGTTTTCCGACAATGTACAGTTGGCATTTGAAAATGTATTGGCTACCCAGGAAATCGAAAATACCCAGCGGGAAATTATCGAACGGCTTGGCGTCGCCATGGAAGGGGTTGATGGGAGCAGCAATCATATTAAACGTATGGTAGAAATGGCCGAACTTCTTGCCCGTTATGCCGGATTATCGGAAAAAGAGGCCAGTACACTGCGATTGGCCATTCCCTTGCATGACGTGGGTAATGCCCAAGTCTCATCACACATTTTATTAAAAACAAATACCCTTACCAAGGAAGAGCGTTTTGCTATTCGCCAGCACGCAGAATTCGGTTATCAAATACTCAAAGATTCAGATAATCCCACTATCCAGCTGGCTTCCATACTGGCAAGAGAACATCATGAAAGATGGGATGGTAGTGGCTATCCGTTGGGTTTGAAAGGAGAAGAAATACAACTGCAAAGCAGAATTGCAACCATCGTAGATGTGTTCGACGCATTGATGAATGAGCGCCCTCATAAAGAAGCCTGGTCTCTGGACAAAACGGTTGCACTGTTACACGCAGAAAGCGGACGGCATTTTGACCCTCAATTGGTCAAGTATATGTTGGACAATATAGAACGATTTAATGGGATTCAACAGCGCTGGAAAGACAGCTAAAAAAAGAAAAAAGGATACAATTATGTATATGATGTTTAAACATATTCACCTTACCGCAATTGCGCTAAGTGTGTTTTTGTTTGTATTACGTTTCATCTGGTCACAGTTTTCTCCCTCTGTACTGGAGAAAAAATGGCTAAAAATAACGCCACACATCGTGGACACCATCCTCTTGCTCAGCGCACTTTGCCTGTGCGTGATATTAAATCAATATCCTTTTGTACAAGGTTGGTTAACCTTTAAGGTGGTGGGATTAGTGGCGTATATTTTATTGGGATTATTTGCCCTTAAATGGGCACGCAATGCACCGCTAAAATGGATTGGTTTTATCGGCGCACTCACCTGGTTAGGGTTAATCGCGAAGGTAGCGGTTACCAAACAACCTTTATTCTTTTAGTAAGAGAAAATAATCATGACACAGTCTCAAGCAGAAATTGCCGTGGGTAATGTTTCTGTTGCAAATGAAAAACCGTTTGTTCTGTTTGGTGGAATGAACGTACTTGAATCCCGTGATCTGGCGATGGAAATCGCCGAACATTATGTTGAAGTTACCCAGCGACTGGGTATTGGCTATGTCTTTAAAGCTTCCTTTGATAAAGCGAACCGTTCGTCGGTGTCTTCTTATCGGGGGCCAGGTATGGACGCTGGCTTAAAGATTTTCGAAGAAATCAAACGCACCTTCAATGTTCCTGTGATCACCGATGTTCACGAACCTCATCAGGCAGCGCCGGTGGCCGAAGTGGCCGATGTTATTCAGTTACCCGCCTTTTTGGCCCGTCAAACGGATCTGGTGGTGGCGATGGCGAAAACCGGTGCAGTTATCAATGTGAAAAAACCCCAGTTTTTAGCGCCCCATGAAATGCGCCACATTATCGGTAAATTGCAAGAAGCCGGAAATGATAAGGTTATTTTGTGTGAACGTGGTTCATGCTTTGGCTATAACAACCTAGTGGTGGATATGCTGGGTATGGATGCCATGAAATCCTATGCGCCAGTTATTTTCGATGCGACCCATGCGTTACAAATGCCAGGTGGCAGGGCGACTTCAGCCGATGGCAGACGCGCTCAAGCAGCACAATTAGCCCGAAGTGGTATGGCATTAGGGTTAGCGGGATTATTTATAGAGGCCCATCCGAATCCGGATGAAGCAAAATGTGACGGTCCGTGTGCGTTACCGCTGTCTAAGTTAGAGCCGTATTTGCAACAAATGAAAGCATTGGATGATTTGGTGAAAGGATTTGAACCGTTAGATACAAGTGCGACCTAAGGGGCTGATGGCGAGTGCCGGTAACTGACGTTACCGGCATTCGTATCAGGTGTGTGTGCAGGTTTATTCGCTTTTATTTGCGTCCTCAACGTCAGAGGCAGTTTCATCTGCCATTACCAGCAAGGATTTGGAAGCGTGCTTTACGCTACCATCTGCCAGCGTCGCTGAGATTTGAGCTTGTATGTCTGCAGACACAGAAGCCAGTTCGATTTTTTCAATAACCGGTGCAAATGGTGATTGTACAGGCATTTCTGCGCTTATTGTTGGGTAGGCAGAGGTTGCTGCAAGGATCACGGCCATTTGGCTGAAGAATTTTTTATATTTAGTCATATCACACCTAATAAAATTAATTTAACATTTATTAACAAGTTGTCTACTTTCGTTAACATTGGGTGTTTGTAACTTATTGAAGAAAAACACCTAGCTTTTGAAAGCGGGTGAATAGTAAACAGTTTTGGTGAAATATTAAACCGATTAAAAATAGGGCTGATGGATTAGAAAATCTAATCTGAAAGTGCGACTAAAGTGGAACGGGCGCAACGGCCCGAGAAGCCGCCCTTGTTTTGTTAAAATTTGGCCGCGATCTTTCCCCTTTGGTGAGGCTTTAAATCGTCCTTGGGTCAGTGACAGTGCCTTCGTCTCCTAAGAGCGTTAAGTCCCGGGGGTTAACGTGATGTAGTAATATCGGTAACACATGGTAAAGGCCAATAAAGGCGAGGGATTAAGCCCGCAAGTGGGCTGGCCTTTGTTTGACAAATTCGGGTAACTAATGAATACTTCCGCAGTTCATCAGTTTTGTTACTAAGTTATGTGATGCCGCGCTGTCAGTAATGTATTGGCTTTTAATTTTTATAATACGCTTTCGGTTAGATAAAGGTGCTCAATTGTCTGTAAAACCGTCAGTTCGCTAATGCCTCACATGTCCTATTCTCGTGCATATCAGGTCTTCTCATGAATAGACGCTTACCGCCTCTCAATGCCTTAAAAGCCTTTGAGGCTGCCGCACGCCATTTAAGTTTTACCAAAGCTGCGGATGAATTGTTTGTTACCCAGGCGGCGGTGAGCCATCAGATAAAAGCTTTAGAAGAGTTTTTATCGATGAAATTATTTTTGCGCCGCAATCGTTCGCTGCTTCTAACCGAAGAAGGCCAGGCTTATTTTCTCGAATTAAAAGACATTTTTAAAAACCTGCAAGAGGCCACTGAGCGTTTACTTGCCAAAGGCAGTAAAGGTGCCATTACCGTGGCCATGCCGCCGAGTTTTGCCAGCCAGTGG
>NZ_JBAHZB010000095.1:0-484 GCF_036697315.1 Alteromonas sp. 14N.309.X.WAT.G.H12 | reverse complement strand
GGTTAGTACCTCGGATAAGTCGCTTTAGTCTTGAACACCCGGATATCGATGTTCGTATTAAAGCGGTGGATTATGATGAAGGTTTTTTGGCCGATGATGTGGATGTGGCCATCTACTATGGAAAGGGACGCTGGTCTGGGGTAAAAGCGGATAAACTGCATACAGAGTACTTAACGCCCTTATGTGCACCCTCGTTGTTCAGTGGCCCTAGACCGCTTTCTCGTTTAAGTGATCTTCGCCATCATATTCTGTTGCACGATATGAGCCGGGAAGCCTGGAAAAACTGGTTAAAGGCCGTGGGTGTTAAGGGGGTGAATGTGAATCAAGGGCCGGTATTTAGTCACTCCATGCTGGTTTTACAAGCGGCGGCTTTGGGGCAGGGAATTGCATTGGGTAATACCATACTGGCAAAACCAGAGTTAGATGCGGGGCGTCTTATTATGCCTTTTGAAGAAAAAGTCGCCAGTCGTGATGCCTTCTATAT
>NZ_JBAHZB010000094.1:0-13780 GCF_036697315.1 Alteromonas sp. 14N.309.X.WAT.G.H12 | reverse complement strand
CTGTATCCCCAGGTAGCATATAACGCCCAAAAAATGGTGATGAAAAACGGCCAACATCGCCACGGTTTTCTCCTTGCCGTGATCACGGCAACGCCACCTATCAAAAGCCCCATGATTGTGAAAAACAACCAAGGTGAAACACCGAACTTTTGTTCTAACGTTATGGTAAACGGGAGGGCAAACAAACCAGATAAACCAACGCCAAGAAAACCAAGTGACAGGGTAAAGACCCCCCCCCACAATAACCAGTTAAATGCTTTTTTGTTGATAATTGCGCTGAAATAAGGGGCTGAAATCAATGCTAACATCGGCAAGGCAGGAAGAATGTAAACGCCACGTTTTCCCGGACTAAGGCTAAAGAAAAGAAGCACTAGTACAATCCACCCTAGAGGCAACACAATACGCGCATCGCCACGTTTTACCGCCCTATACCAATGGGGGACGAGCCACGGTAGTGCGAGACTGATAGGTAACCAAAATACCGGGATCACTTCGACGAGGTAATACCAAAAAGGCTTGATATGATGCCACGAATCAGCGTATCGCGTCACAGTTTGCTTAAAAAGAATATTATCTCTGTAAGCAATCAATGCAGGATCCTGGCTGTTATGCACCAACATCAGCATAGGAACAAACCATAATGAGATAGCCAGTAACATAATAAAGGGTCCTGCAACCCATCTTCCCAATGAGGGCCGAGGTTCTCCTATTCGTTTCCGAGGTTTAATAAAAAAATAAGGAACCAACATAAAGAGGGGCAAGAACCCCACCCCCTTTGTAATCACGCCGATGCCCATAAAGAAAAATGCTAGGTAATACCAGCACCACTGTCTATCAATTAGCAGAAAGCGGAGTAGCCCGTAACACCCCACGGTAATCCAACAACACACCATGGCATCAATTTGCGCGGACTTTGCCTGTAACAAAAATTGAAAGCTCAGTAGCAGCAGCGAAACAGAAATCAATGCTTCCTTCTTGCCCCAAAGGCGGTTTGAAATATCGTAGACCAAGCCAAGCGTCAGCAAACTACAAAGGGCCGAGGGAAGTAGAAAAGCAATCTTAATTGAACCAAACACCTCATAAAATAAGGCAATAGACCACATGAATACCGGCGGCTTGTCTGGGTAATATTCACCCGCCCTTGTAGGAAAAAACCATTGCCCAGTGTCCACCATTTCCTTGGCAATTTCGGCAAAACGTGGTTCATCGGCAGGCCAAGGATCGCGAAATCCAAGTCCGAGGAAGATTAGTGCCGTTGCAATGGCAAACAACCACAACCCATAATTGGATTTTTGAATGACTGAGTCATTTTCTAGATTCATAAAATTGCGGCGCATATTAGTTTTTTTGCTCAGTGTAAATAGGAGTAGCTTGCTCTCCTTGTTGATGTCGATACTGCTTGTAGAGATAAGCACTAAGTGCACTGGAAAGGGAAAACAGCCCAATGCTTATGATAAGTTTGAGTTCAGAATCGACGAGAATCCCTTTTCCCATTAAGGCAAAAACCGCCATCTGCGGTATATAGCCGATTGCCGATCCCAAAAGAAACCCACGATAGGAAATGTTAGAAAGACCGGCCAAAACGTTGGTCAGTAGGTTATTCCCAACCGGGAGTAAACGAATAATGATGGATTTAAGTAGGGGGGACTGTAGTAAAAAACTATCTAACTGGCTGACGCGCGATTTGAAAAAATGCATCGCAACGGGGCGTGCAAGATACCGGGAGACGGTCATGACGATGGCACAACTAAAAATGGCCGCTAGTGTAGAATATAAGATCCCTTCGGCGACGCCAAATGCATATCCCCCCATAAATGCGACCAGTTGACGAGGCAGCCCCAAAGAGAGCAGGATCACGGATGCCAATAGATATTGCAGAATACCCCGAATACCATTAGCTCGGGTATATTCATCGATTCCCCATTGGCTAATTGCAGCAAATGAAAAGTATTGGGAAGCGATTCGACTAATCAGTAAAATTGCCAGCACCAATAAGGAAAAGCGGAGGATCTTGTATACCACTTAATGGCTCACTTCATGTTCGAGAATGACATCATTGAGCTTATTTCGCTTTTGAAGCCAATACACGCCGGCCATATCGATAAGGCCCACGCCAAGTCGCCCAAGCATATTGTATTTGGATCGCCCGAATTTCCGGTCCCTGTGGTTCACTTCCACAATGCTAATGCGCCCCCCTTGGCGACGAATAAGAGCAGGCAAAAAACGATGCATATGTTCAAAATAGGGCAAGCAAAGGTATGTTTGTTTTGGAAATACTTTCAACCCACATCCCGTGTCCGGCGTATCATCACCAAGCACCTTTCGTCGTACTCCATTCGCGATTTGAGACTGAAATCGTTTCCAGGCGGTATCCTTCCTATTTTTGCGATACCCGGCAATACAGAAATGGCTGCCAAGGGGAAATTGGGCAGCTTCTTCCAGTAAGAGAGGTATATCAGCAGGATCATTTTGCCCATCGGCATCAAGGGTAACAATCAATTCCCCTTGAGCATGATTCACCCCTGTCCATATGGCAGTACTTTGCCCCACAGAGCGTTTATGTTTGAGTGCTCTTAATTTATCGAAGCCATGTTTTTTTAGAAAAAGCAGGTTTTGATACGTGTTGTCAGTACTTCCGTCATCAACAAAAACAATTTCGAAATGTGGTAAAGCATCTAGGGATTGGTATATTTCTTCAATCAGAGGCTTCAGATTTTCCTCTTCATTTTTTGCTGGTATAACAACTGAAATTCTCACGCGCCCCTCTTAATCTCACGTCGGTGTGAAACAGGTCATATTTGGAATGGCTTGAGGTTAACAAATGAATCTTAAGGTACACTTAAGATGCTTTTTGATGAATTTCGAATTGCTATACAGCTATGATAGTGGCGATCATGGCTCGCAGCAGATGGCCTAACTAAATTAAGATTCAGGCAATATGATATGAAGCTTGCCGTATTTATAATCGAGGGTAACGATGAAATCTTTGAGCAAATCATAACCAATTAGCCCCACCACACGTTTCCCCTTCATGCGGGAAAGGCTTTCGTAGCGGCTTTCCAAATTTGTTTTTTGCCCTTCTGCTGGAAAACTAATTTTTACATTGTCAATTTCGTAAGGACCAAATCTGACCACTGACGAAGTCGCAAATTCATTAATACCAAAACCGTTAGCGCCGAAGGAAGTTGACGTGCCTTCCACCTTATCCAGTAACCCGATTTTTGATGCTGCGCTGCGATCGATTAAAATTGTGCCTGCGTTACCTGTATCTACGAGCAACCACAGTGTCACGCCGTCAATATCGATTTGCGCGATGGGCATTCCCGTTCCCTTTTGCGACACCGATTTCACGTTTGCCGCGTCTCCCATATCCACAACATCGCGCGTTATTAAGCGCATCTTTTTATGGGGATAATCGAGTTGTACAATGAAGTTGTAGAAAAAGCCCGCACCTAACAACATACCATTAGTGTGATGCCCTAGACTACTTTCTACCAGCGAATCCAGTTCAAATTCGGTACCGAAAATATCCACCGTCACATTGCGATAAGTACGCCGTTTCTCGACCTTGTGCACACCCTTAATATTAACGAATTGTCCCTGATCTAAAGACAGCTCGTGCTTGCCGATAAAAGCCTTATTAATACTGTTCAATTGAGCGCCAGAGTCTAACATCGCCCTAGATTCAATGCCATCAATGGTAACAGGAATAAAAATATGGCCGTTGTCCAGCGTAAAATCAGTCCAAATGCTAACCGCGCTTGGTGCTTTAAAAGAAAGTAAAAGTAAAAAGAGTGCAAGATATCGTTTCATCAAATCCCTTTAAATAAACTACTTATATCTGCTAAACCAATTAATCATAGTAAGCATAGAACTAAACGACTTTCAATTATGGTCATGTAAGTTAATTGTAAAAAAATAAATTAATAATAACATTTACAGTTAGGGATTTATCAGATTCGTCACACTGCTCGAAAAATATCCATTTCTATTTAGTTCCCAATGAATGTGTAAATTTATGTAAATAGCATTTTACGTTATTGCAGAAAAGAAACCTCTTATACGAGAATAAAAACTCGTAATTCTGTTTATAGACTTACGATAACTAAAAATAATAATTTCAGGGAATATGTATGCACATACTAAATAAAAAATTACTAGCTATTTCGGTTGCTTGTGCTCTTGGCATTTCAGCGCCTGTATTTGCAGGTAATAACGACGGCGGAATTCGTTTAACGGTAGTTGATACAACAAGTGCCCCACTTGTTGGAGCCACAATCGTGCTGAAAAACAAAGAAACAGGCTACACAAAAGAAATAACGGCAGATGAAGAAGGTAACCTTCGAATTAGCAGTTTACCAATTGGTGAATATAGCATTCATGCAAGTAAGTCTGGCTATGAAGATGCCGAGCTTGCAACAGTATCTGTTCAACTAGGACAAGAAACTAAGCTGAATGTGGTACTTCAACAATCCGGATATGAACATATTGAAGTTACCGGTGTTCGAGTTTCTGCATTTGATGTTACGTCATCGGAATCCGCATTAAATATTAATGCGAGTGAATTAGCACGTTTGCCCGTTGCGCGAAACATTGATTCGGTTACATTGTTAGCGCCAGGTACAACCCAAGGTGACGATCGTTTCGGTGGGACATCATTTGGTGGTTCATCCGTTGCAGAAAACCAGATGTATATAAACGGCTTAAATGTAACCAACTTTCGTAATGGTTTAGGCTTCTCTTCTGTTCCATATGATTTTTATGATCAGTTCCAAATTAAAACAGGAGGCTATTCAGCTGAATTCGGCCGTTCTACCGGTGGGGTAATTAATGCTGTGACCAAATCGGGTACGAACGAATTTAAAATGGGGGCAAACGTTTATTGGTCACCAGCATCACTTCGCGCACATTCACCTAATGTGGCGAGTAATAACGGTGATTATTTTAAAACTTACAATAGCGGCGATAATACCAGTGAATTTAACGGTAATATCTACGCGTCAGGCCCCATTATTGAAGATAAGCTATTTTTCTATGCCATTTATTCCCCTACATCAGAAACTGATGATTATCAATCAAGAAGTACATCTAACTATGATTACGATGTAAGTAGTGACAATGATTTTTGGGGAGTTAAGCTTGATTGGAATATCAGTGAAGACCATCGTCTAGAATTTTTAGCGTTCTCTGATGAGCAAACAGAGTATACGGATACTTATGCAGTGGAAGATGATGAACGCACTTATGCCTCGACGGCTTATGATAAGTCAGGCGGAAAGAACTGGTCAATAAAGTATACTGGTTACTTAACTGACGATTTTACCGTTACTGCATTATATGGCCAAAACGAGTATGACATCACATCCGGTTCTAACGTATCCGATGATTGCGAACTGATTCTCGATTATCGTTACTACTACTATGAGATTTATGACGTAGACTACAACGGCTACTCGGTAGGCTGTGCTACTACCAGTGATTACTATGTTGAAGATGGTCATGATGAGCGTGACGCATATCGTCTAGATGCGGAATGGTATGTCAATGACAAACATTTACTTCGTTTTGGTTTAGACCGCGAAGAAAATACGTCAGAAAATAACACCCATTACTCTGGAGATGGCTCGTACTGGCTCGTTTATTCAGCCGAAGCAGGAAGTACCATTAATGGCGTATTGCTAACCGAAAACACGGACTATATCCGTTCCCGATACTACAACTCTGGCGGTAACTTTAAAACCATCGCAAATGCGTTTTATATCGAAGATCAATGGTCTATCACTGACACCATCACCGCCACCATTGGTTTACGTAATGAACAGTTCGATAACCGAAATGCGGCTGGCGATACCTTTATCAAAATCGACGATATGATTGCGCCACGTTTAGGTATCTCTTGGGATATTAATGGTGACGGTGAGTCTAAGCTTTTTGCCAATGTCGGCCGTTACTATTTACCTGTAGCAAACAACACCAACGTTCGTCTCGCGGGTAATGAATATTCGACGTACAACTATTATGAGTTAGAGGGTTGGACGTCTTACGAATATGGTGATGGCACTTATTATGATCCAATACTCGGTGATGAAATTGGTAGCCAAGTTGTATTAAGCGATGGCAGTGTGGCAGACACGCGCTCGGTGGTGGACGCAACCATTGATCCTATGTACCAAGATGAGTTTATCCTAGGGTATCAATCCATGGGAATTTTGCTCGATGAAGAAATTTCATACGGCGTAAAATTTACTTATCGCTCCCTTAATGGCGCCATTGATGACATGATCATCGACCACGCAATCATCGACAAATTTGGTTGTGATGCCTCTTACGAAGCCAATCAATATGTATTAGGTAATCCTGGAAAGAGCATGACAGTCTATACCGACACAGACTGTGATGGTGAGGTGGATGACTGGGCGACCTTTACTAAAGAAGAGCTTGAGTACCCAGAAGCGATACGTAAATACCTAGCTTGGGATTTCACCATTGGTCGTCAATGGGATGGCGATTGGTCGTTACAAGCCACCTATACTTGGTCACATAGCTATGGTAATACCGAAGGGTTAGTTAAATCAGACAATGGTCAGGATGATGCCGGTTTGACCCAAGATTTTGACTTCCCTGAGTTAATGGATGGCGCATACGGTAACCTACCTAATGACCGCCGCCATAACCTTAAGGTTTTTGGCGCTTATGCCATTAGCGATCAATTACTGGTGGGTTTCAATTACTCTCTGGCCTCCGGTCGTCCCATTAACTACTTTGGCACCAGTCACCCAGACGTTTACGGTGAAGAGCTTAGTTATGGCGACACCTTTTACGAGGCAATCAATACCGGAGAATACGATGACGATGGTGCGCTAATCTATGAATATATCCGCCATGCACGGGGCTCAATGGGAACCACACCCTGGATTTCTCGTCTTGATTTGAACATGACATACAATATGGATATTAAAGATATCGCTACAACCTTTAAGGTTGATGTATTTAACGTGTTCAATTCAGCGAAAGCCACACGTGTCGATGAAACGGCAGAATCATCAATCGGGGTGGCAGATCCTGATTATGGTTTGGCAACGGCATTCCAAACGCCACGTTATGTGCAACTAAGCGCGAGTTTTGAATATTAATATATTCAGCACTTACCTATCTGAAGCCCTCGTTTAGAGGGCTTTTTATTTCACCGAGTTAGGTGGAACGTCACCAAGGCTCTGTAATATCAACCTCACCTCTTTCTCACACAGACTAATTAACGCTGTTTTAATTGTTTTGCTAACCCATAAATTTGTCACGTTCGCGACGTCACCTGTTAGTTTCATCCCTCACCCACCTACTTATTTGAACTTTTTGCTAGCGTGGAAATTCCCCAGTTGCCTGTGCAGCGGGAAATAAATACTACATAAAAGAATATTAGGGAATTCCATGAAAAATAACATATTCAAAGCCAGTTTGTGCGCAGTGGCTGTAGCAGGGGTATTTGCTTCTGGTATGGCATCGGCGGCAGACAATACTTCCGGTACTATTCAAGGAACCATTGCTACTGCAACCGCAAATACGTATCAAAATTACCACGTCGAAATTGTTAACCCTGCCACAGGATTCAAAAAGTCCATTAGTATTGGAGAAAATGGTGACTACCGTTTACCTAAACTTAGCGCAGGTGCCTATACCGTCAGAATTTTTGAAGGCGACGTGGTTAAGCTAGAGCGTACCGTTAACGTTGCAATTAGCCGCGATACCATTGTTGATTTAAAAGATGATATAGAACGTATTGCCGTTACGGGACGTAAGGTGTATCTGGATACGGGGTCTGCTGAATCTGGACTCAATATTTCAGCGGAAAGCCTAGCTAAAATCCCTGTACCCCGTGATGTTACCAGCGTTGCGATGTTAGCGCCTGGCGTCACCCTTGGCGATACCAGTTTTGGCGATACCGGACAAACATTTGCCTCTTTTGGTGGCGCATCCGTTGCCGAGAATGCTTTTTATATTAACGGCTTGAATGTGACCAATTTCCGTAACGGTTTAGGTGGCAGTGGCATTCCCTTTGAATTTTATGACAGTTTTGAAGTGAAAACTGGCGGCTACTCTGCTGAGTTTGGTCGTTCCACCGGCGGTGTGGTTAACGCAGTCACTAAACGCGGTACCAACGAATTCCACGCCGGTGCATCCGCCTACTGGGAACCAAACAGTCTTCGGGATACCGCGCCAGATGTGCGTTATCGTGACGGCAGTATTTATATTAATAATGCCGACGATTATAAGCACAGCATGGAAACCAACCTTTATGCCAGTGGTGCGCTGATCAAAGATAAGCTGTTCTTCTACGGTATATACACCTTGCGTGATATCAAAAGCCGAGGAATGTTATCCGGTTCCCAAGATGTCTCCGAATACCAATCTGATGATCCATTCTGGGGGTTAAAAGTAGATTGGCAAATTAATGATGATCATTCCTTGGCCTTAACGGCCTTTTCTGACGAAACCACCAATCCAACCTATAGTTATGATGCCTCAGGCGAGTTGAAAGGGATCACCGAGGAATCCCGCGGTGGCGATAACTATATTGTGAACTATAAAGGTTATTTGACCGATACCTTTACTGTTTCAGCACTTTATGGCGTTAACAAATACTCACTAACGACAGAGTCAGATGCCGATGTTAACTGCCCGTTGATTGTGGATGTGCGTTCTGATGCGGAAACTCTTTATCCAGGCTGCTGGGTCAACTCCATAGCCGAAAAGGGTGATGATAAACGTAAAGCCTCCCGTATTGATTTCGAATGGCAACTGGATGATCACCTGATCCGCTTTGGATATGATCGCGAAGAAAACACCTCTTTCAGCCAACAAAACTATTCCGGTGGTGCTTATTACCGCTATACGGATGCACTGCCGGGTGCAGAGTTAAACAATGGCGGTATTGTGCCTGATGGGGTTAACCAAGTTGTCCAGATCCGCCAACTGACCAACGTTGGTAACTTTGAAACCATCTCCAGCGCCTACTACATAGAAGATACCTGGAATGCGACGGATGACATTACAGTCACCGCCGGTCTTCGAAATGAAACCTTCAACAACAAAAATGTGAATGGTGAGTCCTTCATCAAAGTCGATGACCAGTGGGCACCTCGCTTGGGCATTATCTGGGATGTTAACGGTGACGGAAATTCCCGCTTATACGGAAACTTTGGCCGTTACTATTTGCCAGTGGCCAACAACACCAACGTGCGTTTAGCTGGTTCCGAAGATGATCGTTCACGTTTTTACGCTTTGGATGCCGTTAATGCTGATGGCACACCGGTTTATGATCCAGCCAATGAAATTGGCGGCGAGTTAATTAACTCCAACGGACAGGTCAAAGATCCTTTGCAAATCGTTGACCAAACCATTAAACCCATGTATCAGGATGAATACATCATTGGTTATGAAACCGTGGTGGGTGATGAATGGTCCATGGGAGTTCGTACCGTTTATCGTGACCTAAAAACTGCCATGGATGATATTTGTAATATCGATGACGTTATGGTCGCCAAAGGGTATGTGAACAACCATACTGGCTGTGTTCTAACCAACCCAGGAACCGATATCAGCATTTCTTACAGTGACGCAGATGGCAACCTGGTTCCGGTAAATGTTACCGCGGAGGAGCTAGGCTTTGATGAAGCGACCCGTAAATACCTGGCCCTTGAGTATAACTTTGCCAAAACTTGGGATGGCGTATGGTCATTGCAAGGATCATACGTATGGTCTCACTCTTGGGGTAATGCAGAAGGTTATGTGAAGTCTGATAACGGTCAGGATGATGCTGGCTTGACGCAAGATTTCGACCTACCTGAGCTAATGGATGGCGCATACGGCAACTTGCCAAATGATCGTCGTCATACCGTGAAACTGTTTGGTTCTTACGCCATTAATGAGCAATGGTTGTTAGGTATTAACTACCTGCTCCAATCTGGACGTCCGATCAACGGTTATGGTGTGGGCCACCCAGATGGTACGCCAGCATACGGTGATACCTTCTATTTAGATGGCACTAATTTTGTACCAAGAGGCAGCTTCGGTCGCACAGATTGGGTAAGCAAAGTAGATTTATCACTAGAATACACCCCTGAATGGGACGTGGCTGACCTTTCTTTCCGTGCGGATATATTCAACCTGTTCGATCAGAACAGTGTAACGCAAGTGTATGAAACGGCAGAACAAAGTGTTGGTGTTGAAGATCGTAAGTTCTTATTACCAACGGGCTTCCAAACACCCCGTAGTGTTCGTTTAAGCGCCAGCATCCGTTTCTAAATTAACGTTTGCTTTAGGGGTAATACCGTCATTGTCTGACAGTGCCGGTTTTATCCCGCCAAACAGGCGTTTAGTCACAACAAACTAATCCCGCTCCATTTAGTTTGTATGATGGCCCAGTCGGCTTAATAACCCGACCAATACACGTTTTTGAACACGTATTGCACCCTAGACATTTTAGCTGCATCAACTCGATGCAGCTTTTTTTTATCTTTTTATTTCTAGGTACACGCCCCTTTACAAAATATTTTCGTTACTGACCTTAACATTACGATTTTTAGTCTCTTTTTTACTGATATTCGCTAGCACCTCCCCTATATTCCGGCGCTCAAGGTTCGTATTGGAGTGGAAATGTATCAATGTATTGTCGTTGATGGTGAACCCTTAGCGCAGCAACGCGTTGTGAGTTTTATTGAACAGCAACCGGGGTGGGAAGTGATTGCTAAGGCATCAGAATACAATGAAGCAAAAGAACTATTAATTAATCATCAGCCCCACGTTTGTTTTATGGACATCAGTATTATTGGGGGCAGTGGAATCGAACTGGTTAATGAACTGGCCCAACAGATCGATTGTCGATGGATTTTCACCACGGCACACAGCCACTTTGCTATTCAGGCATTTGAAGTAGATGCGCTGGATTATTTACTCAAACCTTTTGAAAACAAACGTATAATTAATGCTCTGACAAAAGCGGAAAAACAAATAGCCGACAAGCTAACCCATCGCTCTGAGATGTTGGCCATTAAATCCATTGGCTCGGTGGAGTTTGTCAATGCAGAAGATATTCTTTGGGCAAAAGGCGCGTCTAACTATGTGGAATTACATTGTCAGGACAAAGTCTTATTGCATCGGGAAACCTTATCCCGACTTGAGCGCCAGCTTAATCCAAGCAAATTTGTACGGGTGCACCGTTCCTCATTGGTTAATTTACAAAAAATCAAAAGCTTGAGCAGTGAATTGGGACGTTACTCATTACTGCACTTGCATAACGGGGACGAGGTTAAAATCGGTTCTGCCTATAAAAGTCATTTGTTTCGAGCCTTAGGGCTGGATCTAAGTCAGAGATAGTTACTTTCCATGAGCTTGTTAACAATATGGTCAAATGCGAATCCACCAGAAAAATACACCAAACCAAAAAAACCTTCATTCTGGTTATTACACACTTTAGGTTGGTTGCTATATGCCGTTATTTTAACCATCGATAATGTGGCCTTTATCGGTAGTGAAAAATTAAATGACAAACTGGTTATTCTGCCACTGTTAATCAGTGGCTTATTCGCTTTTATGCTAACCCTGCCCCTGCGTTACCTTTACCATCGATTGTGGTCGCTTAGCCCAGCCAGACTGTTTATTACCGCCACCTTATGCAGTTTTGCCATTGCTTTAATATGGACGCCGCTAAAAAACATGATCATCTGGGACTGGGAAGATCACTATTCTGTTTGGCTAACTCTCACAGGCCACTTTGACGGGGAACATCAGCTCCACCATCTGTTTATGACTATCAGCTATGCGTTTTTCATGGTGATGGTGTGGAGTAGTTTATATTTTGGCATCAACTACCATTATCGTCTGGTGGAAGAAAAGGAACAGCATTTCCTTGCCGTAACGATGTCGCAAAAAGCACAGATAAAAATGTTGCGCTATCAAATTAATCCGCATTTTCTATTTAATACGTTAAACGGCATTTCTTCCCTGGTATTGCAGGGAAAAAAGGACATCGCCAACACCATGTTGACCCAGCTTTCAACGTTTTTTCGTTATTCATTGGACAATGATCCGGAAAAGAAAATCACCCTTGAGGAGGAGTTACGGGCGTTAGCCTTATATCTGGATATTGAAAAAGCCCGCTTTGGAGATCGTCTGAGTATTGTGTTTGAGGTGAAGCCTGATACTAAAATGTTACTGGTGCCCAGCTTGATCCTTCAACCTTTGGTGGAAAATGCAATCAAACATGGCATTTCCAAAATGAAGACAGGCGGCGAAATTCGCATTAAAGCCTATTGCGAAAAGGAACACTTAATTCTTCAAGTTGCCGATAATGGCCCCTTTACCCACTTGGATCAAAATAAGCAAAACGAACTGGGCATTGGCTTAAAAAACATTGATGAACGACTCAATGTGATTTACCCCCTCCAACATCAATTAAAACTGAGTGTGGCCGAGCCCCAGGGCTTCATGGTAACCACCTCATTGCCAATAGAGCGGGCGGTGTGATACTAGAGTAGAAAGCGTACCGTCGTAGCGCTGAGTGTGGTACGCCAATAGCTGCCGCTAGATGATCATATAGAATGTCATTAAACCGATAGTCACTGTGAGAGGAAACATTATTAAAGGGTTGTAGATCTCCGCCAATACAGTTAGGTGACGTCAACATGTTGGAGATATACAAGATGAAAACTAAGCTGCCTCATATTGGTATTTTTTGGGTCTACAAGTCGACGATAATTGCAAAAGTAATGCCTTTGAATAGAGCAAAACCGGATAGCCTTTCTCTTTATGACTGTGACTTTAGCCACCAAGTGGAGTGGGAAGAGCATAGAATTTACCTTCCGTGTTTTCCTGAGCTCATTGCTGTTGAATATCAAGAAATCAGCAGAGGTAGAGTGATTTATTCTGGAAACTCAAAATTCTTTAAAATATATGCAGACAGAAAAGTCGTAGAGAGCATTGAGTTTCAAACCTTGGTATGTGACAAGTTTAACCTTATACCGAGTCAATGCACTTGGAAGCTAGACAAGCATTACCGCATCTTTACTTCATAAAAACCTTGCGAAGAAGCTAAAAAGACGCTCAGTAGAGAATACGCAAGCAAACCATAGAGACGTGACGTTGAATATATTTGAAATAATAAACAATAGTATTTCTGACTTTGTAGAAAACCAAGACAATGAAGCACTCAAGCGAGGTACAGGCTCTTATTCGATACTGTTTAGAGGCTCTATCTTTGGAGAAATAGAGACAGCCAAAGTATTAAGTAAGCTCAAAACCGAATCAGTTGATGTAATTTGGTTAGGCTCAAACCCAAATGTTCCTGAATCGCTCGACGCCATTTTGACTCCTTCCTCCCCTTCTCACTATGAGGGTTTTGTGCAACAGGCGATGAACGATAACTTCAGCGAAGCATACGAAAATAGCGATGGTGTGAACGCCCCATTGTGGGATCCAATTAACAACCCAAATAACAAGTGGCAATTCTACTCTGAGATATTCAATAAGCAGTTTGGCGAACACAAAACGCTCATGGCTAACATAGTACTGTGGGGAAGTAAGGATTTTAAAAGCTTCACTTCTCAGTTGGCTAAATACGATAAAGCGCTTTTAGACAGAGCCATTCAATTTTCTTGCGACTTGAACAATCAGATAATCGAGTACTTTAAGCCAAAGGTTGTTCTTGTTCCTAAGTAAGCGATCATTTTAGACCGTTCTTCAATTCTTAAACCAAGCCTTTAAAATTAAATCATTGATAAAAACAGGA
>NZ_JBAHZB010000093.1:0-13842 GCF_036697315.1 Alteromonas sp. 14N.309.X.WAT.G.H12 | reverse complement strand
CCGTAAGGATAAGTGCATCATCAATCCGGTTAATGTCCACGGTAAACTGTAATTGTTCAAATTCCGCTTTTACATCATTAAATGCAGGTTTTACGATTGTATCGATAAAGCGACTGACACTTTTTCGATTTGGAAAAGAGACGATATTTTCCAGTCGGTTACGCCAGTTTTTATCGCTCTCACCCTGGGGAGACTGCAAGGCACTGATTTGTAAACTTTCCCGTTTATAGTCTTCTACACGCAGTGCTTTTATTAAGCCATATAAAGCAATTAACAAGATTATAGAGAACGGCAAGGCCGACACTATGGTCATGGTTTGCAGTGCATCTAAGCCGCCGGTAAAAAGCAGCACCGCGGCTACGACTCCCACGGCAATGGCCCAGTAAATTCGCTGCCACAGGGGGGTATCATTGCGTCCGTTTGAGCATAGCATATCTACCACCATGGCGCCCGAATCGCAGGATGTAACAAAAAAGACAATGACCATAAGTACGGCAAGCAATACCAGAACTTCGCTATAGGGGAAATAGCCAAGAAAAACGAAGAGGGCCACAGAAGTATCTTTATCCACCATCGTGGCTAACATATCTTTTCCTTGCCCTAACACCAAATCGATGGCTGAATTACCAAATACCGTCATCCACAGTAAGGTAAACGCAGAGGGAATTAACAGTACGCCTATGACGAATTCCCGAATGGTTCTGCCATAGGATATCCGCGCTATAAATAGGCCGACAAAGGGCGCCCACGCCAGCCACCAGCCCCAATAAAATATCGTCCAACCACCAATCCAATCTGTTTTTTCGTAGGCAAATAAATTCAGTGTATTTCTGACAATATCTGACATATAGGCGCCGATATTTTGAATATAGGCTTGTAGTAAGAAAACAGTAGGGCCGAGAATAAGAATAAACAGCACTAAAAGGACGGCAAGCAGTAAATTGGCTTCTGATAACCGGCGTATGCCTTTATCCAAACCTGTGGTTACCGATACAACGGCAATACCTACCACGCCCACCATAAGTAAAATTTGTACAAAGGTATTGGAGGGAATATGAAAAACGTAGGCGAGGCCAGCGTTAATTTGCGCTGCACCAAAGCCAAGGGAAGTGGATACACCAAATATGGTTGAGGTAACGGCAAAAATATCCACCATATGCCCTGGCCAGCCATATATTTTGTCACCGATTATGGGGTACAGGGCGGAACGCAAGGTCAGGGGCAGTTGATGACGGTAAGAAAAATACCCAAGAACCAGCGCCACAGCCGCATAAATAGCCCAAGGATGTATTCCCCAATGGAAGAAGGTGGTTTTCATGGCTTCTTTAACCGCGGCAATACTGCCAGGATCTGCCGTTGGTGGCGCAAGAAAATGCATTACCGGCTCTGCGACACCAAAAAACATTAAACCAATTCCCATGCCGGCGGCAAACAACATAGAAAGCCAAGTGAGTCGACCGAATTCCGGTGTGGCGTGATCCGGCCCTAAACGAATATCGCCATAACGTGAAAAGCCAAGAGTAACCACGGTAAGAAGAATGATGGCTACGGTGAGAACGTAAAACCAACCGCCATTATCCGTGACTGCTGTTTGCGCCGAATGGAAAGCCACATTGGCCGTTTCGGGAAAGAGTACGGCAAAAATCAGGATGGAAAGAATTGTAATAGACGACGTAATAAATACGGGTTTATTCAACATGGCTTTATCGGCCAGGCTCTCAGTCACGGTAGATCCCCTTGTAATAAAAGTTACCTATTTAATTAAAGTACCATCATTGCTTGTAAAAAAATCAATATGTAGATAGGTAATAAATACTGCTATAATTATTAGAGTTGAATGTTATTTTTCGGTGTTTTTACCCGAATATCGCGGGTTTTGCTTGAAATATTTAACAAATAATAGAACAAAATCGTTAGATACAAAGTATATCTTCTTGTTGGTCTTAAATAAATGACCATCAAATAGCTCTACATAAAATATTTACTCATCAAAGTAAAAAATTGTTTAATAAAGGAACACACATGCAAAAAACTCATTTAAGCTGTGCCATCTTGGCGGCACTTGCTTCTTCTTCGGTATTTGCCCAAGAGGTACAAAGCAAAGCGAAGATTGAGACCATAGAAGTAACGGCAACCAAACGTACTGAATCTATTCAGGATGTGCCCGTAGCGGTAAGTGCGTTAAATGGCGATACGTTAGAAAACCTGGGTATAGACAGTTTTCAGGATTACGTAGAATTTCTACCCAATGTGGTGTTTCAGGGAACAGGACCTGGGCAAAACGAAATTTATATTCGTGGAGCTGCCACAACACAATCAAATATTATGCTGTCGTCGGTTCAGGCGTTACAGCCTTCCGTTGCTTTTTATGTTGATGAACAGCCGGTTTCAATGGCAGGCCGTAATTTGGATGTTTATGCCACTGATATTCAACGGGTGGAAGTGCTGCCGGGGCCCCAAGGAACATTGTTTGGGGCCAGTTCTCAAGCCGGTACCGTTCGTTTAATCACCAAAAAGCCCGATCACAGTACCTTTTCTGCTGGCTTTGACACCAATATCGGCTTTACCCGTGGCGGTGAAATGAGCAACGCGGTGGAAGCCTACTTTAATATGCCCATTACCGATGATTTAGCGGTGAGAGTGGCGGCCTATAATGATCGTCAGGGCGGTTGGATAGACAATATACTTAATGTGCCAGGAGAGGGCGGTTACATTGGTAGCGCTCAGGTGATTAGCCGTATTTCCGGTGGCGTGTTAAGCGATCCGGTGGCGATGGATGCAAACCGTATTACTAACCCGGATATTTCTTCTGCGGCTGAAGCCGATGTGGTGTCGCCAAAAAATGATGCCTTAGTGGAAGACGATTTTAACGATGCGATATATGCCGGTGCCCGATTTGGTTTGTCTTATCACATTAACGATGACTGGGATTTGTTGGTACAACATACCCAGCAAACCCTCGAAACCGAAGGCGTATTTGCATACGATCCAAATTTAGACGGGCAAAGCTCCACCAATCGTTTTCAGCCTGAAGAAAACACGGATGAATTCGGCTTAACGACTTGGACCTTAGAAGGGCGTTTGGAAAAACTGGATGTGGTTTATACCGGCGGCTATCTCAACAGAGAAATCGATACTTTGGCGGATTATACCGGCTATACCAACGGCGGACTATTTTCTGCGTATTACGTGTGTAATTACAACAGTACTGAATCGGAAGATCGCTGTTTAGATCCAACGAAGTTTTATCAGGAAGATACCACTACCACTCGCAGCACCCACGAACTTAGGTTTAATACCACCATGGATACCCCATGGCGTCTAACCGCTGGGCTGTTTTATGATGATCAGGAAGTGGCCACGGTTGGCCAGTTTAATATTGCCAGTACCGAAAAGTTTGATAACTTAAGTACCACCTTGGTGGGAAGTGAAGGGATTAACAGTGACGGTGGGCCTTTCCCTTCTGATATCAGCTTTGTGAATGATATCACTCACACCATTGAACAGATCGCCGTGTTTGGTCAATTTGAATATGACATTACCGATACCCTTACGGCCAGCATCGGTGCCCGTTGGTATCAAATTGACGATGAATACAAAGGGTCAACCTCGACGGTTGATGTATCCCGACGGGTGAAAGCCTTTGGCACTCTGGATGCCGATGAACTGGCTGCTGTGGGTGAAGATCCTGAGTTGGTGATGGCCGCCGTTGCCAGCAATCAGTTGGATGTGAGCCTGCTTGATTCTGATGGTGTGCTGTCGGTTGATGACACCATATTTAAATTCTCATTGGATTGGAAAGTGCATGAGGATATTTTGTTGTTTGCCAACTATTCAGAAGGCTTCCGTCCTCCGGTGACAAACCGTGTAGGAGGGGGATTAGCGTCGAATCAATCTGGTAAGTTTGAAAATTTCCGTATACCTGTGTATTCCACCACCGATACGCTAGATAACTACGAAATTGGTATAAAAGGTGATTTCTTTGATGGGCAGGTGCGGGTGAATGCCACCGCCTTTTATTCAGAAATCACCGATTTACAAACGTCTCGTTTCGACCCCACTAACATTTCCTTCTTAGTGTTTACCGACAACGTAGGGGATGCCGAAATACGGGGATTGGACGCGGATATTATGTGGCTGGCTTCGGATAATCTGGTGATCAGCAGTGCCTTTACCTTATTGGATACCGAATTAACACGGGTAAATTCAGAGTTGGAAGGAATTTCCTCCGGTGTGGGGTCTGAATTACCCTATTCGGCGAGCTTCTCAGGCAACATTAATGCCCGGTATTTCTTCGAAGTACCCGGTGGTAAACAAGGTTACGTGAATGCATCCGTGAGTTATACCGGCGATCGCCTAGCCGGTATGGTGATGGACGCCTATGTTATGGAAGATGCAACGCAGCTTATTTATGGCACGGGCTCTGGGCTTAAAATTGAAGATGAAGCGGCCGTCTATGAAGGGGTCACCTACACAGATGCGGATGGGGAGACTTTCCGTGGTGGCCGTTATGTTCAAGAGTCTTACGTGTTAACGAATATTGCTGTGGGGGTCACGAATGATGAATGGAAGGCCGAGTTGTATATCGACAATGTGTTTGATGAAAATGCCATATTGAATATCGATACCCAACAATTCACTCCTAAAGTGGTGACCAACAGACCGCGTACCATTGGTATGCGCTTCTCTTACGATTATTATTAATCGCTACCGCATTTAAACCTACAACGGCAAACTTTCGGGTTTGCCGTTTTTTTCGTTTTGGGGCATGCTCATAAAATGACAGAAAATACCTCCTCTTTAGTGAACGATGCCAAACAGGCGTTAATGCAATCACGGTTTAATGATGCCATTTCGCTCTGTGAACGGGCCATTAACCTGACTCCTGCTGATCCCACTTATAAGGACGCCCTTTATCTTAAAGCTGTGGCGCAACGGCTAGATCGTCAAATAGATAAGGCGTTGACTACCCTGACAACCTTGCTACAGGCTTTCCCGGATTATGGCCGCGCCTATCAGGAACAAGGGTATTGTTATAAACAGCTTGGTGACGAAAGTCAGATGGCCTCTGCATTTTATCGCGCCACCCGATTTAATCCTGCATTGGTCCCCGCTTGGCAGGAGTTGGTGCAATGTTATCAGCGTCATCAGCAACAACAGGCGCTCAGCCTTGCTAACGAACATATTAAGCATTTAACGGCGCTACCTAAACCCCTGTTAGGTGCTATGGATCTGATGCACGAGGGACAGCTGCATAAAGCTGAAAAAGTGTGTCGTGATTTTTTGCAAACACATAAACATCAAATCGATGCCATGATGTTACTGGCTGAAATTGGCCTGAAATTGAAGGTTTATCATGACGCCGAATTTCTATTAGAAAGTTGCGTCGCCTTGTATCCAGACAATGAGGCCGCCGCGGCGGCTTATCAAAGCCTGTTAGGTAAGCTGGGTAAATACCCACAAAGCGTCGCACTTGCCCGACAACGGCTAGCGAAAAACACCAATAGTGTGGCAGTGAAAAGTGCGCTGGCCAATGCCCTTGTTGGCTTAGGGGAGTTGGATGAGGCGATAACACTCTATCGCAGTTTAATGGACAATCAAGTTGGCAACGGGGCCTTATGGGTTCAGTTAGGTCATGCCCTCAAGGCTAAAGGCGACACTGTTGATGCCATTGACGCCTATGAACAGGCCGTTAAAGCAGAGCCGGATCACGGCGATGCCTATTGGAGTTTGGCGAATACCAAAACCTACCAGTTTAGCCCGGCAATGATCAGGCAAATGGCGCATTATGAAGGTGCCAAAAGTACCTCTTTAGATGCTAGGATCCATTTGTGCTTTGCCTTAGGCAAAGCCTATGAAGATGCCAAGGATTTTGCTAAATCCTTTCAGTATTATCAAAAAGGTAATGATTTAAAGCACCGTACCCAGCAGTTTGATATTGAGCGAACGGAAAAAGCCATGGAAGCACAAAAAGAAGCGTGTGGTTCCGCATTATATAAACACAAAAGCGGCTATGACGTCCCTGATCCCATCTTTATTGTTGGTTTACCCCGGGCAGGTTCAACCTTACTGGAACAAATATTAGCGTCACATTCCCATGTTGATGGCACGATGGAACTGCATGATATTTTGTCCATCGCTTCTAGTTCAAGTAACCAGTCAGTGCCATACCCCTTTAATTTGGCTTCATTAAGTGATGAAACCTGTACGGCACTAGGCAAACAATATATTGAGCAAACGAAAGCCTATCGGGGGGCCGCGCCATTTTTCATCGATAAAATGCCAAATAACTTTATTCATATTGGTTTGATAAAGCGCATTTTACCCAATGCAAAAATTATTGATGCCAGGCGGGATCCCAAAGCCTGTTGTTTTAGTGGTTTTAAACAGCTTTTCTTTGATGGTCAGGAGTTTACTTATTCTCTTTCGGATATAGGACGGTATTACAATAGCTATGTGAAGCTGATGGATCATTGGCACAGTGTCTTTGCGGGAGAAATATTAACGGTACAGCATGAGGCGGTGATCAACGATCTGGAAGGGCAGGTGAGGCGGATACTCGATTATTGTCAACTGCCCTTTGAACCTGGGTGCTTAACTTTCTATAACACACGCAGAGTGATTAAAACGCCCAGTTCCGAACAGGTAAGACAACCCATTTATCGGTCAGGCATGACACAGTGGGAAGGGTTTAAGCCCTTCCTAACCCCCTTACTTGAGATCCTTGATACCTAGCCGCCATTAATATTTGCGTCGTTGTAAGCCGGTTTCAGCCAGAATTTTGGCTGAAATTTCTTCAATAGAATAGCGGGTGGAATTGAGGAACGGGATTTTTTCTCGCCGATAAAGGTTTTCCACTTCCCGCAATTCCATACGGCACTGTTTAATGGAGGCGTAACGGCTGTTGGCCCTGCGTTCTGAACGAATTTGACTGAGCCGCTCCGGTTCAATGGTCAGGCCAAATAACTTACGTTTGTACTTCCGTAAGGCGGGGGGCATTTTGAGAATATCGCCAATATCTTCTTCGGTAAAGGGATAATTGGCGGCTTTAATGCCATATTGCAATGCCAGATACAAACTGGTGGGGGTTTTTCCTGAACGGGAAACCCCTACCAGAATAATGTCCGCTTCTTCATAATTTCGAATATTACTGCCATCATCATTGGCCAGTGCATAGTTGACTGCTTCGATACGAATATCATAGGTTTTTTCATGAATACTGTGGGTGCGATGCTTCTCTGGTTTGGAAGGAACACCGAGCACTTTTTCCACCGGCGCGACGAATTGATCGAGAAAATTATAATTAATTCCCACCGAACGGGCGATAATTTTCCTAATTTCCACATTCACAATTGTATAAAAAACGAGCGGTCGCTCTCCGGTATCTTGAAAACTTTCAGATATTTTCTCTAAAACCTTATAGGCCTGTTCCTCGTTTTCAACGAAGGGAATCGTGGTGTGATTGAACTGGATAGGGAATAGAGACAGCAAGGCGTGGCCGAATACTTCGGCAGTGATGGCAGTACCGTCTGAAATGTAATATGCGGTGCGCAAAACAGATCCTTAATTTTGTAGTAATTTTCTTACGAAATGAAGAAAGATTTTACTTTCAATTTTTCCCCATTCTAAGATGAAACAGTCGAAAAGCTAGTCTGCTTTGAACCAAGTAGCAGCATCCTCGGCAACTAACATAACGGGTCTGGGTAAACTAGGCCACATGAATTTAGAAAAAGCTGGAGGCTTTGCGGTGCAAGAATATGTACTTTGGTATCAAGAATTGGGGATGCATGATGTAGGTCGCGTTGGCGGCAAGAATGCATCGTTGGGTGAAATGATTTCAAACTTAGCAAACGCAGGTGTTCAGGTGCCGGGCGGATTTGCCACCACTGCGGATGCCTTCCATGAGTTTCTTGATCAAAGTGGCTTGGAAGCGCGCATTCACGAAGTACTGGACTCACTAGACGTGGAAGACGTTAACGCCCTGGCTGAGGCAGGCAAGGATATCCGTCAATGGATCATCGACACGCCCTTTCAGAGCGAATTAGAAAATGCCATTCGAGACGCATTTGAACGTTTACAGGGCGACGCAGGTAACGAAGCATCCTTTGCCGTGCGTTCTTCAGCCACTGCAGAAGATATGCCCGATGCCTCATTTGCCGGTCAACAAGAAACCTTTTTGAATGTTAAAGGTTACGAATCTGTCCTCGTTGCCATTAAACATGTTTTCGCCTCACTGTTTAACGATAGAGCCATTTCTTATCGGGTTCACCAAGGTTACGATCACAAAGGTGTGGCATTGTCTGCGGGCATTCAACGTATGGTGCGCAGTGATGTGGCTTCTTCTGGTGTGATGTTCACCATTGATACCGAATCAGGCTTTGATGATGTGGTCTTTATTACCAGCTCCTTCGGTTTAGGGGAAATGGTTGTGCAAGGTGCCGTTAACCCCGATGAATTTTACGTGCACAAGCCAACGCTGGAAAAGGGTAACCCCGCTATTTTACGCCGTAATTTAGGCAGTAAGCTTATCAAGATGATTTACTCAGACGATCAGGCTCACGGTAAACAAGTATCTATTGTGGATATCGACAAGGCTGACAGCATGCGCTTCTCGTTGAATGATGATGAAGTCCAAGAGTTGGCAAAACAGGCCATGATCATCGAAAAACACTACAAGCGTCCTATGGATATTGAGTGGGCGAAAGACGGTACCGATGGCAAGTTATATATTGTTCAGGCCAGACCGGAAACCGTACGCAGTCGGGAAGACAGCCAATCTATCGAGCGCTATCAGTTAAAAGATAACGGCAGTATTGTCTGTGAAGGTCGTGCTATTGGTCACAAAATCGGTTCCGGTGAAGCCAAAGTTTTAGGCTCCATTGAAGAAATGGACAAGATCCAGGCCGGTGACGTGCTGGTCACGGATATGACGGACCCAGATTGGGAACCCATCATGAAAAAAGCCTCTGCCATCGTGACCAATCGTGGTGGCCGTACATGTCACGCAGCCATTATCGCCCGGGAATTAGGCATTCCTGCTGTGGTGGGCTGTGGTAATGCTACCGATTCTATTAAAAATGGTGACAAGGTAACGGTGTCCTGTGCACAAGGGGATACCGGTTATATTTACAGCAACGAGTTGGAATTCGATGTTGTTACATCACGCATTGACGCCATGCCTGATTTACCCCTTAAAGTGATGATGAATGTGGGTAATCCGGATCGTGCTTTTGATTTCGCCCGTTTACCAAGTGCTGGCGTAGGGTTGGCCCGACTTGAGTTTATTATCAACCGTATGATTGGTGTTCACCCTAAAGCGTTGTTGAATTTTGATGAACAAGACGACGAATTGAAAGACGAAATCAGCGATATGATCGCAGGGTATGAATCGCCGAAAGAATATTACATCCAGAAACTGGTTGAAGGTATTGCCACCATTGGCGCGGCGTTCTCGCCGAAAAAAGTTATCGTTCGTATGTCTGACTTTAAATCCAATGAGTATTTCAACTTGGTTGGGGGTCAACAATACGAACCGGACGAAGAAAACCCCATGCTAGGCTTCCGCGGTGCTAGTCGTTATATTTCAGAAGACTTCCGTGATTGCTTTGCCCTTGAATGTGAAGCGGTGAAGCGGGTCCGCAATACTATGGGCCTGACCAACGTGGAAATTATGATCCCCTTTGTGCGTACCCTTGAAGAAGGTCGTCAGGTTATTGAACTGCTTAGAGAAGAAGGGTTGGTACAAGGTGAAAATGGGCTTCGCGTCATCATGATGTGTGAATTGCCGTCAAATGCCCTGTTGGCCGATCAGTTCTTGGACATCTTTGATGGCTTCTCCATTGGCTCGAACGACTTAACTCAGTTAACGTTAGGCCTTGATCGTGATTCCGGGGTAATTGCCCACTTGTTTGATGAGCGAGATGAAGCCGTGAAAGTCTTGTTGTCCATGGCCATCAGAACGGCGAAGAAACGAGGCAAGTATGTAGGCATCTGTGGTCAGGGACCGTCTGATCATGAAGATTTTGCCGCATGGCTGGTAGAGGAAGGTATTGATTCGGTTTCTCTAAACCCAGACACAGTGGTTGAAACCTGGTTATACCTTGCTGAAAAGCACGGATAAATACTAAAAACGAAAAAAGCCGCTTCAATTGAAGCGGCTTTTTTTTAACGTAATTTGCGTGCTAAAAGAAAGTTATCTAGCTTTCGAGCGCCTCGCTGCATGCCGGTTTGTACTCGTTTTAACCAGATCCTTGCCCGCGGAATATCGTAACTCAGTACCACCAGACCTGCCAGTACGAGCAAGGTCGAACCAGGAATAACCGTTAGCACAACGCCGGCCAAAGCGAGGATAGCACCTAAGGTAATGCGCAGCGGTTTTAACATAACGGTGTCCTATTTAATCAGATATGTCTAGAATAGGGGATCTATAACAAAAACCAAGTATAAACGTGTAAGAAAGTGTAAGTATGACAGAAAAAAAAGCGCAAGAAATCTCTGAACAGGCTCGTGGTGAATGGGTAAGAACCCAGTTACAGCATGCCAGTAAACATTTGGCAGAAAACGGTATCGTGGTAAATTCCGTGGATCATGGAAAAAGCCGCTATCTCATGCCTTACTTTGCTATATGGTATGTTAAATCATTGGAAAATAAGGCGTACTGGGCATTAAGCGGCGATTTACCTGCCGATTTTATTGCCGGTGATAACGCCCAAAATGCCCAGGAAGCGTTGCGTCATTTTGCCCTTAGCTGGCAAATAAAAGCGGAGAATATTGAACGTACAAATATGGCAGATGAAACACAATTAAAATTCGCCGGTATATTACGTAATCGTGCTGAGAAAATGCATGATTTTGCCGAGCACGATGGATTGTGGAAAGCCTCGTAATGTTCCTCTTTTTGTGGACAAAGGGAGGGGGTTAATCGCTCATCTCCCAGTAGCCGTGATTTATAAGCTGTGCCAGTAAGTTAAGTAGTGACGCTTTGTCGTCACTGTTAATGAACATTGTATTGTCCACCGGTTCACCTTTTAATATCTCCCAAAGTAATTCTTTGAGTGAAGACGGGGTCGTAAATGCTTCGCCATTTACATAAAACGTGAAATCCGAGTCTGTTTGATGTTCGCTAAAAACGGGTTTACACCCGGGTGTGCGTGTAATTAGCCCGCCTTCTTCAATATACGCTGAAATCTCGTCTGTGGTGACCAATATGCCTATATCTGTGTCTGGCAGGTGCTGTGTGCTCAGTAAGCTCATAAGGGCATTGTCGCAGTCTGTGGACGCGAGAAGGTCGCTGAGCATTCCCCGTAATGCGCTAAGTTCTGTGCTGGTGATCAAGGCCGGATGGCGGGGCTGGGATAGATTGGGATCACTGTACCTAAGACCTTGTTTAAGGCCGGATGTGAGTTCGTCAGTAACGTGCTGAAGGATTTGGTGTTGCTCCGGCGCACGAAAGCCAACGGAGTAGGTGAGGCAATCTTGCAGTGCCTGACCATCGTGAGGCCATCCAGGAGGAATGTAAAGTATATCTCCAGGCGCTAAAACCACATCAATTTGTGCCTCGAAGTCATTGATTTGCTGTAAATCTTTATGGGGATAGTGTGGCGTATAATTCCCCGGCACACCCACCCGCCATGCTCGCTTGCCTTTTCCCTGCACAAGAAATACATCGTATTGATCGGTGTGAGGACCAACCCCGGCACCATCAACGGCGTAGCTTATCATCACATCATCCATACGCCAGTAAGGTATAAAATTGAAAGCTTCCATTAAAGCGTTAATGTCGTCGCTATAGCGGTCGACGCCTTGCACTAATAGCGTCCATTTACCCTGACAAACAGTTTCGTAGTCGCTAAAGGGGCCGTGGTGAACCTGCCATTGTCCATCGTCGTGCAAACTCACAATACGGCTATCGACGTCCTCTTCCTGCGCGAGCCCTGCTAAATCGTGTTCATCGATGGGATCTACAAAGGTTGTGAACCCTTGGCGAATAACCAAGGGCTTTTTTTGCCAGTATTCTTTTAAAAACGTCGAAATAGTAAAATCAGAAGAAAGTGTATACATGATGTGGTTAAGGGGTTTCCATTAAGAGTGTGTGGGCGACGAGGTTATCGCCTACAACGAAACTCTCGGAAAAGGCGAGAGTGTCGGTTTGACTATCAAGGATTTGACCGCGGGTTCTGGCACAGACCGTAATGGTTCCGGGTATACTGGCTTGTTCAAGCCGGGAAGCACGATTTACCGTTTTCCCCCAAATATCAAATTGGGGTTTATGTGCGCCAATGATGCCGCCGGTCACCGAGCCCGTTGCAATACCGATACGAATATTGCAGCCGAGATTTCTTTTTTCAACCAGCGAATTAAAGCTGCGTAATAGCGCCTTGGCAAAAAGGCACATGGTAACGGTTTGATTGGTGTCTTCATCCGGTGTGTGAAGATAGGTGAGGGGGACACCGATAGCGGCCATGTATTCATCGCCATTGGTTTTGATTTTTTCGATACCAAGGCGTAATGCATGAGCATCAAACAAGTGATAGCAATCATCAAGAATATGGACAATATCGGTATCATCATAGGTTTCACTGAGGGTGGTGTACCCCTGGAAATCGGCAAACAGTACAGAGACATTGTCAATCTTTTCCGTATGGCCTAAAGGCCAATGTTCATTTGGCGCGCCGGGAGCACTTGGAAGCATACTTCTTAATAATGACCGATTTTTCTTCTCTGATAACATCAATGCTTCGGCTTGGCGTTCAAATTTGTTTCGTACCAGACGTAGCATGATGATACCGCTGACCACTAAAATGATGGCATTGGCCAAACGTAAGGAGGCAAAAGTGTGCGTTGTATTAAAAACAATCATCCCTTCAACGAAAAGATAGAGTGCAGCATAGCTGTATTCAGCCATTCTGCGGGCGTTTTTCTCTCGTCGCGAAAAAAGAAAACCGCTGGTGATCATGCCTACTAAAAGAAACTGCTGAAGACCAGTATCCTGATGCCAAAGTAACGACAGCAGGGTAATTAGCGTCATACAACTGACAACAAAAATGAATCGGGCCCACTTCGCGGCCGCAATGCTTTTTTGATAGGTGAGGGCTAAAATACTGGCAAAAAGGGCACCATGAATGGCCATTAAAACAAGAATGGCGACGGAAAAATCTTTAAGAATAAACACAACCGCTAAGGTGTAGAGTGCCAGACAGGCGACGATGGCTGCAGATAATCGCCTTAGTAGCTTTATCACCGCTTGATTCGCTATCTTCTTGAATGTAATCACACGTTCCCTGAGCGAAAATGACGAAGGCTGCGTGGGCAGCCTTCGTATTGGAATTACCTAGAGGTAAATCATATACTGTGGGAATTAATCCGGCAACTGGTCTACAAGGCGAATTGCATCGCCAATATAATTGGCCGGCGACAGGTTTTTTAATTCTGTTTTTACGTTATCTGGAAGGTCCAGTCCATCGATAAATTCAGCAATCGCCTGAGCGTTCACTTTTTTGCCCCGGGTTAATTCCTTTAATTTTTCGTAGGGTTTCTCAATCCCATAGCGGCGCATTACTGTTTGAATAGGCTCGGCTAACAATTCCCAGTTATTATTTAACTCGTTTGCTAAACTGGCTTCGTTGACTTCGAGTTTGCTAATTCCCTTTAAGGTCGCTTGATAAGCGATGACCGCGTAACCTACACCTACACCCAGATTTCTCAGGACGGTTGAGTCAGTTAGATCTCGTTGCCAACGGGAAACGGGCAATTTAGCCGCAAGGTGATTAAAAATGGCATTGGCCAGACCCAAGTTACCTTCTGAGTTTTCAAAATCAATAGGGTTTACTTTATGGGGCATGG